>NZ_JBLYNV010000002.1:0-251665 GCF_049310165.1 Endozoicomonas sp. ALE010
CTTCCAGGCAACATTCTTCTTTAAAGCGTACTATGCCCAGCTTTCCTACCGGACTATCCGGAAAAGCGTTGGCCACCGTATCCGGTGAGACTTGCTGGCCATTCAACGGCATGCCTTCCAGGCAACATTCTTCTTTAAAGCGTACTATGCCCAGCTTTCCTACCGGACTATCCGGAAAAGCGTTGGCCACCGTATCCGGTGAGACCTGCTGGCCATTCAATGGCAAGCCGCTCAGGCAGCATTGTTCCTGAAAGCGTGCTACTCCCAGTTTGCCTTCCGGATTATCCGGGAAAGCCCTGACCACCGCATTCGGTGTGACCTGCTGGCCTTGCAGGCCCAGGCCACTCAGGCAACATTGTTCCATAAAGCGTGCTATTCCCAGTTTTCCTTCCGGAGTATCCGGGAAGTCCTTAACCACCGCATCCGCTGTGACCCGCTGACCATTCAGGAGCAGGCCTTTCAGGCAGCATTCCGCTTTGAAACGAGCTATCGCTAATTGGCACTTGCTATTCTGACCCGGCTCCCGTTTGAATTCCTGAATGACCTGATCCGGGGTGACTTTTCTATTGCCGTGTGGAACGTTCTGTAAGCAGAGCTTTTGCAGGAAGAAGCCACTTCTGAGCGAGGTTACATCACGGCTATATGCTTTAAGCACCTCAGCCGAGGTGGTCTTACGTTCTGGTAACGGTTTACTTTCCCAAAAGGCGTCTTCAAGAGTTTTGACATCATGCAGGGGGCGGCTTGTGCCTCTGCAGGACTGATGGTTTGAGACTTTTTTACCGTTAAATGTGCTTCTGGGGCGGTCAGGCATCCCGCTTGAACCGGTGTCATCCCGGCGGTCAGGCTTTGAGCGGGAGTGGGTGGATGTGGTTGCTTTCAGAGTACCTCCTAGTGCAATTTAGCGTTGATACCCATACCGTTCGTGCTGAGCTTGTCGAAGTACGGTGGCACCATCCTTCGACAAGCTCAGGATGAACGGGGTGTACGGGTATTAACGCTTTTCTGCACTAGATTATTAATGTCGCTGTTTGACCTCAAAATGATTGTCAGGTTCCATTGATGGTGTGTCAGGTGGAGAAGCAAAGATGCTCCATTGCAAGTCGATCAGAGTCGGCTTGCGGAACAGCTCTCCTGCCTCCAAAGTGCATCCGTTTTCTTTTAACCGCTAAATGCTTATACTGTATAAATAAACAGTTGATGAGATTGAATGGCATGAAGCCGATCCAGATCCTTCCACGACCTTTGCCAGAGACATTGCCCTTTTACCAGAGCCCGGCTGCCTGTGGCTTCACCAGCCCGGCAGCTGACTACCTGCAAGATACGCTCTCCCTGGACCAGCTGTTGATCCGTCATCCGGCAGCGACTTTTTTTGCCCGGGCCCAGGGGCGATCCATGGAAGGCGCTGGCATCTTTGATGGTGACATTCTGATTATTGATCGCTCCCTCACTCCGGGAGACGGTGATGTGATACTGGCCTTGCTGGACGGTGAGCTGATTGTAAAACGCCTGGTCTATTGCCATGGCAAACCGGAATTGCACTCGGAAAACCCCGACTACCCTGCGATTAAACTGGACTCTGAAGAAGGGCTCAATGTCTGGGGTGTGGTCACTGAAGTCATTCACCACCTGCGATGAAGGACGTTATTGCCCTCTGTGATGCCAATGCTTTTTACTGTTCCTGCGAGCAGGTCTTTAATCCATCCCTGCTGGGTAAAGCCCTGGGAGTGCTCAGCAATAATGATGGCTGTATCGTTGCCAGAACAGCGCAACTGAAAGCCCTGGGCGTTGCCATGGGGACACCGGCGTTCAAGGTCAGGGATCAGGTGGCCCGTGGTGAAATCATACTGAAAAGCTCCAACTATGCGCTGTATGGCGATATGTCTTCCCGCTTTATGTCGGTGCTGGAACAGTTCAGCCCGAAGCTGGAAGTGTATTCGATCGATGAAGCCTTTGTTGAACTCTCCGGTTTTCCGCTGGCAAATCTGCATGCCATAGGGTTGGATATGAAACGGCGGGTATTCCAGTGGACGGGGCTGCCGATTGGTGTGGGCATCTCAACCACCAAAACACTGGCCAAACTCGCTAACTATGCGGCCAAGAAATTTCCGGCAACCGGTGGTGTTGTGGATTTAACCAGCCCGATACGCCAGCAGCGGTTAATGGCAATCACCCCGGTTGGTGAGGTATGGGGAGTAGGCCGACGCATAGGAAAGCGGCTGGAGGCGGCAGGTATTCATACTGCTGCACAACTGGCAAACGCCAATCGTCGATGGGTCAGGAAACAGTTTTCTGTGGTGTTGGAACGGACGGTCTGTGAACTTCAGGGGGAGTACTGCATTCCCTGGGAAGAGGGGAGTTCAGCCAATAAACATCAGATTATGTGCTCCCGGAGCTTCGGCCAGCGGGTCACTACCAGGCAGGCACTTCATGCCGCACTGGCCAGTTTTATCTGTCGCGCCTGCGAGAAACTCAGAAAACAACAGCAGTATTCCCGTGAAGCCATTATTTTTATCAGGACCGATCCCTTTAAGGCCAATCTCCCGCAAACCGGACGGAGTCTGAAGCTGATGGTTCCATCGCCCACCAGTGATAGCTCGGTTTGGCTGCAACAGTTAAATCCGGCTTTGGACGTGCTGTTTCAGGAAGGTTACGAGTATAAAAAGGCGGGCTTTGCCCTGGTGGATCTTTGTTCCGGTGCAAGTTTTCAGGGAGACTTGCTGACGGCAGCAGCAATTCCGGAAAATACCCGGATGATGACCGTGCTGGATGCCATTAACCAGCGCTTTGGGAGCCAGACACTCCGGCCTGCATCAGTGGGCTTCCGGGCGCAGCCATGGCATATGAACCAGCAGGTGCTGAGTCCTTCTTATACGACGCAGTGGCCGGAGATCATGAAGGTTCAGACGTGAGTCAGGCATTGAGTTCACTTTGATGGATTAATGCATCAAGCCCGGCCATAAACTGGGACGGGCTCAGGTCCCGGGTGCTGAAAATATCCAGCCTCAATTGGGAGCGGCGATATTTAAACCGAAAATCCAGGATGAAGCGTGGATCGTGAGCATACAGTTTCTCCCTCACTTTGATCAGTTTCCTGAGTTTGCCCTGAAGATCATGCCGGTGTTCATAAAAGTGTTCTTCAACGATTGGCTGGATAAGAAGACCCCATAACTCAGCCCGGTTATCTTTTGGACAGGCACCGATATTCCAGCAGTTAGACGTCAGATCAATAATGTTTTCGATCTCATTATTACTGTCGCTGTATTCACTGAGCAACGGCTCAACCCAATCCGCAATAATGCCGGAGAGCCCCGGGCCTTCAAAGGAGGGTTTCTGGCCAGCACAGAGAAACGCCAGTCGGGAAAATATACGCTTTAAACGGTTAATCATGGTATGCAAAGTACACTCACCGAAATGAATGGTATTCAGTAATGCCCTGCAATTACTCAGGGAAGCAGCCATGCCCATAAATGTAGTCAGTGTTCACTGTGTCAGCATCACTTTTACTCTCCAGTCAGATTTGATTGAGTCAGTGCCAGAAGTGCAGGATCAGTGTGATCATAATCGCAATACCAACTAATAAAACGATTGATTTGATAATGTGTTCCTGTTTTTTCTGTGGCTGCTCATTATCAGCAGGTGAGTCTGTGTTTTTCAGTAAAAAGGGAACAAGGTCGGCCATAACCAGAAAGCAGGCCAGGAGCAGGACGGATACAACAACAGTTTTTATCATTGTTTGAACACTCCGGTTATTTTTTGAACGAAAGAACTAAGCAGTGAATTTGATGTATGACATAGATAGATGACTCTGTGCTTTTTATCCAGATTGTTTGCATCAAGGCCTGAAAACGATTCACGTTACTTTTCATGTCTGTGTTTAATACGGGAATACGCTTACCTTTCTTCGGGAATTATCTTATGCTGGGCAGCTTCGGGCTTAAGAACGAATAAGGAGTTGCCCATGGCAGATGCATCGTATGTTCCTCCCAGGGTATGGACTTGGGAAAATGAGAATGGTGGCCAGTTTGGTGGCATTAACCGGCCAACCGCCGGTGCCCGTTTTGACAAACCGTTACCGGTTGGCAAGCATCCATTCCAACTTTATTCACTGGCAACCCCGAATGGTGTGAAAGTCACCATACTGTTTGAAGAGTTGCTGGCGCTGGGGATTAAAGAGGCCGGGTATGACGCTTTTCTGATTGACATTATGGCAGGTGATCAGTTTGGTTCGGGCTTTGTTGGCATAAACCCTAACTCGAAGATTCCTGCCCTGGTGGATCGAAGCGACGGTGTGGAGATACCGGTATTTGAGTCAGGAGCCATCCTCCTTTATCTGGCCGAAAAATTTAATGCGTTTCTACCAGCGGAACCCGCCAGGCGGGCACAGTGTCTCTCATGGCTGTTCTGGCAGGTGGGCAGTGGTCCATACCTGGGGGGCGGCTTTGGCCATTTCTATGCTTATGCGCCGGAAAAATACCAGTACCCTATTGATCGCTTTGCCATGGAGGTCAAGCGTCAGCTGGATATGTTAAACCAGCATCTGGCAAACAATACCTATATCTGTGGCGATGATTATACCATTGCGGATATGGCAATCTGGCCATGGTACGGGGCCCTGGTGGATGGCAAAATCTACGATGCTGCCGAGTTTCTTCAGGTGGATGACTATCAACATGTTGTTCGATGGTCCAGACATATTGGGCAGCGAGAGGCCGTTCAACGTGGGAAAATGGTCAACCGCACCTGGGGTGAACTGTCCGGGCAGCTGAGAAACCGGCATGATGCTTCTGATTTTGAACTCAGGACCCAGGATAAACTGGAAGCTTCAGAATAAATTGGCAATATTCCAGAACCACAAAATAACGGAAGGGTGAAATTTTCACCGTTCCGTTGTAACGGTGTGAAGCATAAGAAATAACGTTTCTATCCTGTCTTTAACTCCACTTTTAATTCCACTTTGACCGAGATCAGTCAGTAACTTCAAACGAAGGCGTAATAGGCTAAATGATTATCTGTAGAAAAATGGAACAAAATTCATTAACTGTTATCTAATAAGAATTATCAAAAGGATCTATATAATGAATTTCCCAGTCTTAGTTGATTTAGCCAGCAATTATCGAAACAGGCAGCCAGACGTAACTCAGGAAAAACAACCGGCACATTCTCTAAAAGCAGATTCTCTAAAAACTGCGCCACAGCTCGATATTTCCATTGATAATCTGACTTGTGATCTGGTGTTGCCAGCTGACCAGCTACAACCTGCTGATGCACTGGGTAAAGCATTTTGCCGGGATGTGATGGCTACAGCCTTTTGTGCGAATCCCATCAACACAGACTGCCTGAAGCCGGTGCGTGTCAACCATCATCAAATAGAAGAAAGGAAAGTCAGTCCATTATTCAAAGGCGGCCTGTCTGAGTTAGTAAAATTATGGGGTCTTGTCGTCGAAGCAAAGGAGGTGGCAAATCAGGAAAGACCGACCAATACCCTGCCTTTTCAGGAACTGCAACGACAACTCATTATTACTCAGGATACAGGGCCAACGCTGACCAGCGAAGGGCAGAGAACACTGAATGAAGGCGTGATATTGTCATTGAAGTACGGATGGTATGATTTTTTAGAACGGATACAATTCATCGCTGAAAGCACTGGGGCAGAGTTGACAGAGGATGCCCGGACAGCACTGAGTAACGGTCTGGTACAGGCAGTAGATCACCGTCTTTACGATCAGGCAAAACTGATACTATCCATCATTGTAAGCACTGGGACAAAGCTGACGGAGGATGACCGGATAGCACTGGGTAAATGTCTGATACTGGCAGTAGATCACCGTCTTTACGATAAGGCAGAGCTGTTAAAATCGGTCTTTGTAAGCACTGGGGCAGAGCTGACGGAGGATGTCCGGATAGCACTGGGTCAAGGTCTGATACTGGCAGTAGATCACCGTCTTTACGATAAGGCAGAGCTGTTGAAATCGGTCTTTGTAAGCACTGGGGCAGAGCTGACGGAGGATGTCCGGATAGCACTGGGTAAAGGTCTGATAGTTGCAGTAGATCACCGTCTTTACGATAAGGCAGGGCTGTTAAAGTCCGTCTTTGTAAGCACTGGGACAGAGCTGACGGAGGATGTCCGGATAGCACTGAGTAACCGTCTGATAATGGCAGTAGATAACCGTCTTTACGATAAGGAAGAGCTGTTACTATCCATCATTGTCAGCACCAAGACAAAGCTGACGGAGGATGACCAGGAAAAACTGAGGAGTCATCTGGTATGGGCAGGGGCAGCAGCTTTCCAGAACTACGGGCGGGCAGAACGGTTAGTATCCACCATAAAGGGTACCGGGGTAGAGCTGACGGACGATGACGTAAGCAAACTGAATGAATCTGTGGAGCGGGCCATAGCTGACGATCATTACGATGGCGCTGAGTGCTTAACAGGCGTCATTGTGGCCCTGGGGGCAACGCTAACGGATGGAGTTCTGGATAAACTGAATGAAGCTCTGGAGCGGGCAATAGTGACTGACCGTTACGATGACGCAGAATGTTTATATGGCACGATTTTGAGCGCGGGGACAAAGCCGACGGACAAAGTCCGCAGGGCACTGAATAGCAAACTGAAATGGGCAAAAGATCACGGTCATAACGATATACAAGAGTTGTTACAACTGATGATTCAAGGCAGAGCAATCAGCGAAATTCAGAAACGCAACGGTATGTGGGAACTGCTCGATACTGTAATGAATCCATTTCAGTAGGCCCGCAGTGACTGCCCGGATGTAAGTAGCTAACCATATGAAATCATATATTTCTGACTCCTTGTTCAGGTACTCTCGGCAACTGCTCCTGCGTTGCTCTAGCTCCTGCATCCATGCAGTCGTGCTTCGTTACAACTCCGGTCACATAGCTACGGCTATGCTCCCTCCGTTGTGCCTCGCATAGCACCTGCCCAAGTAGCCAGAAATATATGATTCCATATGGCCAGCTACTTATTCCGGGTATCTGAATCTGATGTTTAATTTCACAGTCATCCTGTAAATACGGGTAAATGACCTATTCTTCTAGCCCGGAAGAATAATGTTATGGTTGTGGTGTTATGAAACTGTATCCATTTATCCTTTTATTACCATCGATTGTCCTGGGTAAACCAATCGGCCTCGAACGGTTTACCCCTCCACCTTACCCTGAGGTGTCGGCCCATCCTCAGCCTGAAGGGCCGTTATACCCACCCCCGCAGGATTACTTATACCATGGTTATAGAACAGAGCCCGCACCTGCCTATACGCCGCCGATGTCCCCTGACTTATCCTCCTTTACTGCCTGTCAAATACCAGCCGGAACCTATCGTTTTGATGCTTACAGAATTGCCAAAACTGAAAAACTCTGGCTCTCTGAACTGGTACTTTATCTGCATATCAGCCACGCGGGCATAATGGTGATGCGTTTCAGGCTTAAGCCAACGGGTGGTCGTGAAGAGCAGTATGTAGTGATCCCCTATAGCAGTCATGCCGATCTGGTAAATGTTTGCAGTGGGGTCAATTTCAGCTTTTTCTTTAAAGGGATTAATGTGTATGGGAAGACCTTAAACGGAAATCTGTCCGGGCATCTGAGCAGGGATGGCAGCAAGAACAATTACCACATTACTGCTGATGGTTGGATGGAGCGTTACGATACCACATACAATTCAAAAGCGACCATTAATCTGACAGGGCAGCAGTTTGACTTTGTCTACCCATACATTAGATAGCGAACTGTTCACCTCGTTTCCACACAGGGCGGGGAAACGAGGGTGTGTTCAGTCTATCGAACCATGTGCAGGAAATGCATGTGCTTTTCATACTGATCGATAATATCACCAATCACCTGATCACTGGTCCAGCCCATAATGTCGTAACCCTGGCCGCCTTCTCTCAGGAAAACTTCGGCCCGGAAGTATTTGCGTTCTTCTTCATCTTCTTCGTCCAGCATAAAACTGGGCTGAAGGTAAGAGCGGGGCGTCACTTTGTAAAAGAAGTCCACTTCATCGCCGTGGAGTACCACCAGGCTGGGTATCTGTTTTTCGGTATCCAGTTGAATCGTGCTTTCTACCCCCTGTTTGCTCAGTTCTGATGCGACGGACTCCATAGCCGGGAGAGCAACATCCTGAATAAAGCGATTGACATGGGCCCGTCGGGGAAAGCTGACCATCGTCGCCAGCCGGTTCTGCCAGGGAATCGGTTTATGACCCACTTTGGGGGTGAGTGTGGTTCTTTCCAGGCTGGCTTTCTTGGTTGCATCAACAGCCAGCGCTTTCAGTAAGCCATAAGCTGACACCAACAGTACGATGGAAAAAGGCAGTGCTGAGGCGATGGTCACCGTTTGCAGGGCCTCCAGGCCACCGGCCAATAACAGTACCATGGCTACAATGCCAATCAGGCTGGACCAGAACACCCGCTGCCAGAGCGGCGTTTTACTGTTGCCCCCGGAGGCGAGCATGTCGACAACCATGGCACTGGAGTCGGAGGAGGTGACAAAAAAGATCACGACCATGGCAATGGCTACCATCGAGAGTACATTTGAGAACGGGAAATATTCCAGAAACCTGAACAGCGCAATGGGTACATCGGTTTCTACGGCCTGACCCAAACCGGTCATGCCCCGGTTCATGATCATATCAATGGCGGTATTGCCAAAAGCGGTCATCCAGATCAGGGTCAGGCCTGTTGGTACGAACAAAACGCCAGTAACAAACTCACGGATGGTTCTGCCCCTGGAAATACGGGCAATAAACATACCGACAAACGGTGACCAGGAGAGCCACCAGGCCCAGTAGAATAAGGTCCAGCCGCCAAGCCACTCGGTGGGCTGATAGGCGTAGAGATTGAAGGTTTTACCGACGATGTCAGACAGATAACCACCGGTATTTTGCACGAACATCTGCAACAACAGGACGGTGGGTCCGAGCAGTAACACCATCACTAACAGCATCAGTGCCAGTAGCAGGTTGGCTTCTGAGAGGCGTCGGATGCCTTTATCAAGGCCTGTCGCCACAGAAACGGTGGCCAGTGCCGTGATGACCACAATCAGAATCACCTGTGTCTGTGTGCTGATGTCGATACCGAAAAGGTAGTTCAGCCCCGAGTTAACCTGCAAAACCCCATAACCCAGCGCAGTTGCAACACCAAAAATGGTGCCGAGTATGGCAAACACATCAATGATATGGCCGGGAATGCCGTAAATACGGTCACCGATGATGGGGTAAAGGGCGGAGCGGAGAGTGAGTGGCAAGTTATGCCGGTAACCGAAAAAAGCAAGAATCAGCGCCACGATGGCATAAATCGCCCAGGCATGAAGCCCCCAGTGAAAAAAGGTGAGCTTCATGGCTTCTCTGGCGGCTTCCACCGTACCAGGCTCACCCAGCGGTGGAGAAAGGAAGTGCATAACCGGCTCGGCGACACCGAAAAACATCAGGCCGATGCCCATGCCCGCAGAAAAGAGCATGGCGAACCAGGAGCCAAAGCTGAATGAGGGTTCGGCATGATCAGGGCCCAGCTTTATATCACCATATCGGGATAGCCCCAGAAAGGCGACGCACAGAAGGATCAGGGCCACGGCCATGACATAAAACCAGCTGGCGTTGGTCATGATGCTGGACTGTAGATGCGTAAAGCGGCTATTGGCATCTTCAGGGAAAAAGACCGTATAGCCCACCAGTAAAAGTATTAACATGGCTGAGCCAAAAAATACGGGAGGGTTGATGGTTTGCCTGGAAGGCATAGAGATTTCCGGTTGGGACATGTTGCTGGCTCTTGCTGAATAGTCAAAATCAATTTGATCGTTTGGGTTTGGAGCTATGTGCAAGAAGCCTGTCAACGCTCTGAGGGGATAAACATGAAGAGGATCCTGTATACAACTTTAATTAGGAGTCTAGGTGAAATATATTACAGTTCAAACTATTTGAGATCAAATTTTGTTTGTTTTGCGGTTTATTTTGTGGCAAATAAATACGCCTGTTTTCTAAACCTCTTCGATGAGTAAATTGTATGACTGAACCGTGTTACTGGACTGACGTACTTATTTCTCTAAGACGCATAATACGTGCAACGGATCTGCACTCAAAACGTATGATCAAAGCCTGTGGCCTGACCACGCCCCAGATCATGGTCTTGAAGGCAATCAGCGATCTCGGTGATGTGACGGTCAAGCGGATTTCCCAGGATGTTTCCCTGAGCCAGGCGACAGTAACCACCATTTTGAATCGGCTGGAAGAGCGGCAGTATCTGGAGCGAGTCCGAAGTGTCAGCGATAAACGAATTGTTAACGCACGGTTGACCGAGCTCGGACGCTCTGTATTGGCAACAGCACCGGCGCTACTGCATGAACAGTTTATTGAGCGTTTTGAGGCGCTGGAGGCCTGGGAGAAAACACAGGTCTTGTCGTCTTTGCAGCGGGTTGCAGCCATGATGGATGCCGAGTCCATCGATGCCGCGCCGCTTCTGGATATCGCCGGGACAGAACCTTAGCTGTTTGATTTTTGGTCTTTTTCTCTGGGGTGTTGGTGAAAGTAATTTGAAATCTAATCATTAGAAGTGTAAGTTAGTGCCCCAGTTGATATACGGGAAAGTACGGTTAAATGTTCGGCGCTGGAAAATGGGCTTAAAAATTTCTGCTGTTAATCGGTGTACGGAAAACCGCAGGAGCAGAAATTTTTAATCCCTTTCTACACCATAGAGCCAGGAAGGCACTGCCCGGTATCAGAAACGGATTAATAAAAACAGGATTGCACATGCTAAAAAGAAAATTGTCTGCCGCTGCCTTACTGGCTGTTTCCCTCCCTTTTGCTGCCTCTGTGTCCGCTGATGAATGCGGTGATGTCACAGTCGCCGATATGAACTGGAACTCGGCAACGCTGATAGCTCACGTTGATCAATTTATCCTTGAGAATGTCTTTGGCTGTAATGTGGAGCTGGTGCCTGGCGACACCATGGCGACAGGTACCTCCATGGTTGAAAAAGGAGAGCCGGATATCGCGCCGGAAATGTGGAGTAACTCCATGAGGCAGGCTTTCGATAAAGGTGTCGAGGAAAAGCGCCTTCGCTATGCTGGCAACTCGCTGTCAGAAGGCGGTGAGGAAGGGTTCTGGGTACCGAAATACATGGTAGAAAAAGACCCTGAGCTGAAAACCATCAAGGGTATTAAAGGGAAAGCAGCAATCTTCAAGCATCCGGAAGATTCCAGCCTGTCCGCTTTTTACGGTTGCCCGGCGGGCTGGAACTGCCAGATTAATTCTGGCAACTTGTTCAGGGCGCTGGAGCTGGAAGAGCATGGGTTTGACCTGGTTGACCCGGGTTCCGGTGCCGGTATGTCCGGCGCTATTGCCAAAGCCTATGAGCGGGAAGAGGCCTGGTTTGGCTATTACTGGGCACCCTCGGCAGTACTGGGCAAGTATGAAATGGTCAAGGTGGATTTCGGTTCCGGTGTTGATGTAGATGAATACATCAACTGTACCACCAAAGAAGATTGTGAGTCTCCGAAAGTCACTATGTATCCGCCATCGCCGGTCAATACCATTACCACCGAACGTTTCGCCGTTAAAGCACCGGCAGCTTATGAGTACCTGGCAGGGCGCTCGTTTACCAATCAGCAGATGAATGAGCTGTTGGCCTGGATGGAAGAAAATCAGGCGGATGGTGAAATCGCCATGGAGCATTTCCTGACCAACTATGAGTCCGTCTGGTCCCAGTGGCTGCCTGCTGATGTGGTGGCAAAAGTAAAGCAAGAGCTTGCGGCTCTCTAAGGTCATCACTGGTTCAATGCAATTGATGGGTTTATTTATTGACCTCCAGACTCCGTTCGTCTTGAGCGGAGTCGAAAGGCGTAAACTCCATACTCTGAATACTGTGCCAATCACCCATAATAAAGGCTGAAGTGTATGGCTAAGGAATCCTGGGTTACTGAGTTTCCGGATATGGAACGCAGTGACCTGATCGCTTTGCGAAAGACTCTGGATGGTGCCTACCGGGAGTTTTCCCGGGAACATGGCGATTTGATTGAGTCGTTTTTTGATCCGTTGCTCTCTTTTCTTGTCTGGTTTGAAAACCTGCTGATCAGCTCTCCCTGGTTACTGATACTGGCGGTAATCACCGGTTTGGCCTACGCCGCCAGCCGTTCCTGGAAGCTGTGCCTCGGTGTTGTCTGTTCCCTGCTGACCATCGGTTATTTTGGTATGTGGGAAAATACCATGAGAACCCTGAGTGTTATCACGGTATGCACCTTGCTCTCCCTGGTGCTGGGCATTCCAATCGGTATCGCCATGGCCCGTTCCGACCGGGTGCAGAAGCTGGTAACGCCGATGCTGGATATCATGCAGACCATGCCGGCATTTGTTTATTTGATTCCGGTGGTGATGTTGCTGGGGATTGGCAAGATTCCCGGCGTGATCGCGGTGGTTATTTATGCCATTCCACCGGTTATTCGATTGACCAATCTGGGGATTCGTCTGGTGGATAAAGAGGTATTGGAAGCCGCTACCGCTTATGGTGCCAGCCCGTGGCAACGGTTGTGGGGGGTGCAGCTGCCACTGGCAATGCCAACCATCATGGCCGGTATTAACCAGACCATTATGATGGCGCTGGCCATGGTGGTGATCGCTTCCATGATTGGCGTCAAGGGCCTGGGGCAGCCGGTACTGAAATCCATTACCAATCAGTATTTCACCCTGGGGCTGCTCAATGGTCTTGCCATTGTTGCGCTGGCGATCATCTTTGACCGGGTTTCTCAGGCTTATGCCCGCAGAACCCAGAAACATCTGGGAGGCGCTGAGCATGCATAACAGTGACAAGACAAAGCCTCTGATCCAGATTCGTGGCCTGTACAAATTATTCGGGAAACAGCCTGACAAGGTTATGCCCCGGGTTCATCAGGGGGAATCCAAAGATCAGATTCTGGCTGATACCGGGCATACGCTTGGGCTCAGGGATATCAACCTGGACGTCAAGGCAGGTGAGATTTTTGTGATTATGGGGCTTTCCGGATCCGGTAAGTCCACCTTGATTCGCCATTTTAACCGTTTGATCGATCCCACTGAGGGGGAGATCCTGGTGGATGGCACCGATATTACCCGGTTTTCTGCCAAAGAACTGGAAAGCTTTCGACGTCAGAAGATGTCCATGGTCTTTCAGCGTTTTGGTCTGATGCCTCACCGGACGGTCATAGATAATGTTGCCTATGGTCTGTCGGTTCAGGGTGTTGGCAAAGCCGAGCGACTGAAGAAAGCGGAACAATGGCTGGATACCGTGGGGCTGGCTGGCTACGAGCAGCAATACCCCTCCCAGCTGTCGGGAGGGCAGCAACAGAGGGTTGGTCTGGCCAGGGCGCTGTGCACCGATGCGGAAATTCTATTGATGGACGAAGCTTTCTCTGCCCTGGATCCACTGATTCGCAGTGAGATGCAGGATCAGTTGATCGGGTTGCAGAGTAAGCTCCAGAAAACCATTGTTTTTATTACCCATGACCTGGATGAAGCGCTGAGGCTGGGTGATCGCATTGCCATTCTGAAAGATGGTGAGCTGGTTCAGCAGGGGGCTCCGGAAGATATTCTGTTGAATCCGGCCACAGATTATGTGGAAGCGTTTGTTAAGGATGTTAACCGTGCCCGGGCATTGACCGTAGAAACGGTGATGAAACCTCCGGCCTGTCGAATTACTGCAGAAACCATTGATGAGGCCTTGAGTCAGATGAAAAAGACCTCTGAAGACTTTGGCTATTACGTTAATGATGAAGGCTATCAGGGTGTGATTCTTCAGCAGACCCTTGAGCAGGCCGTGCAGAAGGGGAGTCACAAGAAGGTCACCTCGATATTGATTGAGACGGTGCCGACTATTCAGGCAGACTCAATACTGGAGTCCGTTATTCCCGATACCCTGGACACCGACTTTCCCCTCCCCGTTGTTGATGACGATGGGCAGTTGCAGGGGCAGCTTTCCCGGTCCAGTCTTGCTGAAGTTCTGGGGGATGTTTCCACAGGTCATTAGCGCAGCCAGCCTGCTAAGGTTGAGCACTGTGCTTAATAAAAAGCCCGCAAATAGCGGGCTTTTTACCATCAGTTAAAGCAGGTGTTAGCCAGAACGACGGGTAAAGAGCCGCTTATTGTTGCTGGCTTTCACCATATCGGTCAGGATGACACCCGCTTCCTTCAGGAAGGCATCAGGCTCTTTATCTTTTTTCTTCTGTTCCTGTTCCTGGTTGTTGATCTCCTCCAGCTCATCCAGATTGTTCAGCAATGCCAGACCTCTGGATTTCCGCAGGCGATTTTCAATGGCCAGTCGCTGGCTGCGCATGGTTTGCAGCTCCAGTTGTCGTCTTTCCTGGTTCAGGGAAACCTTTTTCTGATTTTCATAATGTTCGAAGTAGTCCTTCATCTCATGGAGGTAAACAAAATCCGCATTTTTACGGGTGCGGAATTCATGCTTTTTCTGCAGCTCCGGCAGATAAGGACTTAAGTTGGCGTAAGGTCTGTAGGATACCGGTGAGATATTGTCCCACGGCAGTGCATCCGGCAGCGTGTCCTCACCAATATCCCGGCCATCATAGAGGGAAGGGAAGATGATATCGGGAATAACGCCACGATTCTGGGTGCTCTGGCCGGAAATCCGGTAGAACTTGGCCAGCGTCAGTTTCAGTTGCCCGTGGTTCAGTGGCTGGATGCTTTGCACGGTACCTTTGCCGTAACTCTGGCTGCCAACGATCAGCGCCCGGCCGTAATCCTGCATGGCCCCGGCAAAGATTTCAGAAGCGGAAGCGCTGAGGCGGTCAATCATCACCACCATGGGGCCATCGTAGAGCTGCTCTGAGTCCGGGTCTTCCTGTCGCTCAGCGCGACCCCGGTTATTGCGGACGACAACGGTAGGCCCTTTATCAATAAATAGACCGGTCAGCTCATTGGCTTCTTGCAGTGAACCGCCCCCATTACCGCGAAGATCGATAATCAGGCCATCCACTTTCTCTTTCTTTAATTTTTCCAGGAGCCTGCGGACGTCACGGGTGGTGCTTTTATAGTCAGGGTCACCGGCCTGGGCAGCCTTGAAGTCGATATAAAAGGTGGGTAACTCGATCACCCCGATACGGCTGGTCTTGCCATTCATGGGCACTTCAATGATTTTACTGGCGGCATCCTGCTCTTCCAGTTTGACCCGGTCCCGGACAATCTCATAAACCCGGGTGCTGCTGTCATTGCTGCTGCCGGGAATAATCTCCAGGCGAACCAGGGTGTGTTTGGCACCGCGAATTAATTTGACCACATCATCCAGACGCATGCCCACCACATCTTCCAGGTTGCCTTTCTTGCCCTGGCCAACGCTGACGATCTTATCACCGGGTTTCAGCTGCCCGGCTTTCTCGGCAGGGCCGCCGGGGACAACACTGACTACTCTGGTGTATTCATCCTCAGCAGAGAGTACGGCACCGATCCCTTCAAGAGAGAGGCTCATGTTGATATCAAAGTTCTCCGCCGTCTGGGGGGAGAAGTACTGGGTATGAGGGTCGTAAATACCAGCGAAGGCGTTGATGTAGGTCTGAAAGGCATCTTCGCTTTTGCTCTGGTGCAGCCTGCGCAGCAGGTTGGTGTTTCTTCTGCGCAACTGATTGATAATCTCTTCGTCGGTTTTATTGTTCAGCTTCTGGCTTAATACGCTGTCTTTAAACTGCTTGATCCAAAGCCGTTGCTGGGCTTGCTTGCTGGTAAGCCAGGGTTCATCCTTGCGCTCAATCACCAGCTCTTCATTTTTCCTGAGGTTCAGGTTGTTAATGCCCAGTTCTAGCTGTTTGAGCATGAAGCGTGCGCGTTCTTCCGCCCGCTCACGGTAGCGGTTGAAGATGGCGAAGGCGGGATTGAGGTCACCGCTTTTCAGAGAGTCTCCCAGTTTTTTCCGATAGGGCTGAAATTCCTGGATATCTGCCAGCAGGAAGAAGCTGCGGTTCGGGTCCAGTCGATCAAGATAGCGATCAAACACCTTTTCCATATTGCTCTGGTCAAGGGGGATTTTCCGGTAGTGGCTTCTTGAAAGCAGCTGTACCACATGAACGCTGGCAATGGCCTGTTGCAGGTTGGGTGTCAGGGTGGGTACTGGCTGGCTGATGTCCTTATCGACGGCCTGAGCGAGATTGCCTGAGAGAAGTGCTGTGAAAAGCAGCGCTGAAAAGAACAGCCTCATTCTTTTGGCTGGCTGCAGTTTCGATATCATAGAGGCGTTAGCTCCGTGTCATTCTGTCTGTTGAAGTGTGCCTTCCTGGCTAACCTAACGGATAAGACTCTTTCCATTACTCAAGTCATCGCTCAGGATCTTGAACTCTTGAATATCCTGTAAGGATGAATACAGCATAATACAGTCACATGGCGGATGACAGCCGTTGAACTTTCATATTCTGAACAGCTCAGGTAAATCAGGCCATTACCTGGCCGGTAAAAAGTGTGAGTAATACCAATTCCGCCTTCTAAATATGAGATCGAGCAAGTCATTTTGGACAGCTGGGCAAGGCGGAATGACGAGTAATAGCAGGGCTATTGCGAGGAATTCCAACGAAGATCCAGCTGTTCAAAATGGCTGCGCAGTTCATATTTAGAAGGTGGAATTGGTATTAGTTATAACCTTTGATATAGCCGCCAGTCTCATCAAATGACTTTGCCGCAGGCAGTGTTGCAGAAGCCTTTAGCAACGGCTTGACCGAATTAATCTTACTGCGATGAAGTGAAAAGGCGTTACTGGAATTTGAGGTTGAGCGCAGTGTTGGCCGGTTGTTGGCTTCGGGTTTCATGGGGTTGCCTGCAATGTTGGCTGGTCTGATGACATGATCGAGGTTAGCAATATCGGCCGGATAATTGGAGTCTGAAATTGTACGTATGACGGGGCTTCGCGTTGTGTTTTGTCAATAAAACGGGATGTCCGGAGAGTTTGCTGGCTCTCGTTCAAGAGCCAGCTGATGATTAATTATTCAGTGAATGGCAGTTTGGCCAGGGTCATAAAATGGGCCAGGGTTTTGCTGAGTTCAAAGGCATCCTCACTCCCGGCCAGCTCTCTGATTGAGTGCATGCCGAAGGTTGGCAGCCCGAGATCCAGTGTGCGTACGCCCAGCACACCGGCAGTCAGTGGGCCAATGGTACTGCCACAGGCCATATCGGTACGGGTAACAAAGTGCTGAACTTTGCTGCCGCTGGCCTGGCAAAGGGTGCGGTAAAGGGCCGAGGTTTCATCATTGGTGGCATAACGCTGGTTGGCGTTGACTTTGATGACTGCCCCATGATTCAGTTTCGGTGCGTGATGCTCGTCATGCTTGCTGGCATAGTTGGGGTGGATGCCGTGGGCATTATCCGTTGAAATCAGCATGGAGCGGTTCATGGCCCGGGTCAGTGCCTCACCGGTGCCATACATTCTTTCCAGTACGCTCTTCAGGAAAGGCCCCTGGGCTCCGGTGGTTGAGACACTGCCCACCTCTTCATGGTCATTGCATACCAACAGGGCTGTGGTGTCTGATGGCTGATGATTGAGCAGAGACTCCAGACCCACATAGCAGCTGAGCAGATTATCCAGGCGGGCACTGGCGATAAAGTCACCGTTCAGGCCAATAACGGCAGCACTTTGGGTGTCATAGAAAGAGAGGTCGTATTCCATCACTTGCTGACAGTCGCTGTGCCCTTGACGTATCAGCTCTTGTTTCAGCAGTTCACGGAAATCGACGGTTTCGCCATCGGCCAGTTGAAAAAGGATCGGTGGGATATCGGTTTGTGGATTGACGGCACGGCCACTATTGACCTCGCGGTCCAGGTGAATAGCCAGGCTGGGGATAATGGCGACTGCACGTTCAAAATTGATCAGTTGCTGGCAAAGTTGTTGCTGATCGTTGAGGTATTGGACACGGCCGGCGAGGGAAAGGTCACGGTCAAACCATGGATTTAACAGGACACCACCATAAACCTCAACACCCAGCTGAAAATAGCTGTGCTTATTTAACTCTGGCTGAGGTTTTACTTTCAGGCAGGGCGAGTCGGTATGCGCTCCTACCATTCTGGCACCCAGCTCAGGTTTGCCCATGGTAAAGGCAATGATGGATGATCCGTTACGGGTTACGTAATATTTTCCGCCCTCTTTGAGAGACCAGGATTCGGACTCGCTCAATGGCTGGAAGCCTGCTTCCTGTAGTTTGGCCACCATGGTGGCTACTGCATGATAAGGGGTCGGAGAAGCATTGAGGAACTGGATAAGCTCCTGATTAAAGTGTTCTTTGCTCATGGCGCTACCTTGCAATGTAAGCGGTGATCTTACTACAAAGATAGGTTTTATTTCATTGTTGAAACTGACCTGTTTCAGGGTTGGATAATGCTGCATGAGCCCACTAAAGTAAGTGGCTGTATGAGCTTGTTGTTGATTGCTCTGTCTAAAAAGAATAATACGAATGAATTTACCCAAATCAATGAAATAAGCATGTTCCCTCAAACATCGGCTGAAAACCATTGCCTCATTTGCCTTGAGGATTTTTCCCAAGAGCCTGACCATGCATTATCTACCCTGAAGTGTGGGCACGCCTTCGGCCGTTCATGCATTATCAAATGGCGAGAAAGGGACTCAAGTTGCCCTTTATGCAGGCAAAATTTTGTTCTACCGAAACCTGACGTCAGTTTTATCAATGCGTTGAAGGATGAATTCAACAAAACCCTACGCGAACGAAGGGGGTTTGTGTTCGCGTTTATGTATTCTGGTTTCTTTCTTGCCACCGACCTTGAGCAGCTGGCTTACTATAATGCCGGTGTTGTAGCTGTTAATCTTTTTGTGGCCCTCGCCGAAAGGTGTGTCTCGAAAGTCAGTAATGTAATATCTGTATATTTCGGTAGGCTCGGCACTCAAAACTTTCACTGTCATACTTTGCAGGAAATAGCGGCTGTGGGCGTTACCTTCTGTTCGCTCATTAATGCCGGTTGGCTGGGCCGGAAATTGCTTTTGGGCTTTTGACCGGGTTGAAGCGATAGGTAGTGATCTCACAAAAAAATATGTTTGACTTCATTTTACGAGGGATCAAGAGGTTGTCCAGGAATAAACTGCCCTACTGCGGTGGCAGCAAATTGGCCTAAAAAGTCGGAAATTTTTAGCAAATAGAACCACTATTCATTAAAAATTTCCGACTTTTTATCCTCAATTCTCTGCCATCCTCGCCACGGGGTCGCCTAGACGGGCGCTATTCTCGGTCAGCCTCCTAGTTCGGCAGCTGTACATTGACCTCAAGAATAGAACAACCATCCTGAGAGTCCAGCTTGATGTCAATACACTCCTGCTGGACCTCTATGTATTTTTGAATAACCTGAAGAATATCCCGCTCCATGGCTGGCAGAAAATCACGCCCACTTCGACTGCTTCGTTCATGGGCTACTATGATCTGCAGCCTTTCCTTGGCAATCGCGGCGCTGTTATCTTCTTTGCGTGAGCGGAATAGCTGCATAAGACTCATCCTATTCCTCCGAACATGCGCTGTAAGAACCCTTTTTTGACGGGTTCGAGAAAACGGTGTGGTATGTCTTCCCCAAGGAAGCGCGCTACCACATCGTTGTATGCCTGACCGGCATCACTGTCGGTATTGCATACGACGGGTACCCCCTGGTTGGAGGCTTTCAAGACTGAGGTGGACTCGGGAATTACGCCAATCAGCGGTATCGCCAGAATTTCCTCGACATCCTGAATATTGAGCATTTCTCCCCGTGTCACCCGCTCAGGATTGTAGCGGGTTAGCAATAGATGCTCTTTGACGGGTTCAAGGTTTTCGACTGCACGACGGGACTTGCTTTGCAAAATACCCAGGATACGGTCAGAGTCCCGGACGGACGACACTTCAGGGTTTGTGGTAATAATGGCTTCATCGGCAAAGTAGAGGGCCATCAGGGCACCGTGTTCGATGCCTGCCGGAGAGTCACAGATGATGTATTCAAAGTCTTTTGCCAGCTGGTTCAGGACTTTTTCAACCCCTGCATGGGTAAGGGCTTCTTTGTCCCGGGTTTGGGATGCTGGCAGAATGGACAGGTTTTCTGTGCGCTTGTCTCTGATCAGCGCCTGATGCAGCTCGGCCTCGCCGTTAATTACGTTGACAAAGTCGTACACGACACGACGCTCGCAGCCCATCAGGAGATCCAGGTTTCTAAGGCCTACGTCAAAGTCAATGACAACGGTTCGGTGACCTTTAAGAGCCAATCCTGTTGCAATGGAAGCACTGGTGGTGGTTTTTCCAACGCCACCTTTTCCAGAAGTCACAACAATAATACGAGCCAAGGTGAAATCCTGTCATAAATCAAGAACTGAACTATTGTCCAGTATTTCTTAAAGTTTCTTTATGTGCAAGCTTTGTGCCTCGAGGGATACAATAACACTGCCGCCCCAGAGGGGATCACTGTTACTGGCTGCTGAGGGCATTTTATACTGACCGTTGATGGAAATGAGTTCGGCTTCAAACTGCAGGCAGAAAATACGGGCGTCAGTATTACCATTGACACCTGCCAGGGCCCGGCCGCGTAATGGACCATAGACGTGTATATTACCGGCGGCCAGAAGTTCTGCACCGGAACTCACCGGGCTGGTAATGACCAGGTCGCCCTCGGCATAGACCTGCTGACCAGAGCGGATCGGATGTTCTATAAGCGTGGTCTTATGAATGACTGGTGATGTTTGCGTCTGGTTGGCACTCTCTGCTGCAGCGGGACTGGCGGTGTGGGGTTTCTGCATGATGACCACATTGGTTTCAACATGGCTTTCCACATGAGCAGCAGAATTTTCTTCTGACCGGTTCCGTTGCCTTGGTGACGGGAGCCAGGGAATGCCTGCCATCATGGCGTCCTGTTTATGGCTTTCCTGGCCGCCGCGAACAGCAATCAGGATCAGGCCAAACTGTTGCAGGCTATGGCGCAATTGGTAAAGATCAATCGGTGGTTGTTCCGGGCTGAGTTGGTCGAAGGCGATGATGACAGGTGTCTGCTGGAAAAACTTGGGTGCCTTGCGCGTCATGTTCTCCAGCTGATTGGTGATATCCGCAGGATTGGTAGAATGCAATTCAAGAGTAGTCAGTGTATAAATACCACCGGTCATCTTGAAAGCTGCAGTACCGGTTTGCAGTTGAAGGGTCATAAAGTACAACTCTGGTTGTGTATAACGACTTTGTATGACGAGAGTCAGCAGATTAAATGGTCAGCTTTTTATACAACAGAATGTAGCGTAGAGAACTCAACGTTCAGATACAAGTATTGAATTAACCTATATGTCGCAAAACCCTGATGTTAACAAGCAGGCTGATGCCCGTGCAGACGACGTCTTTCGCCGGGCCTATCTGCACCCGAAGTACTGGCTTACCTGGCTGGTGATCGGGCTTACCGTTATTCCTTCGCTATTGCCTTATCGCTGGCTTCTCCAACTGGGACGATGGCTTGGACGTATCATTTACCATGTAGCGGGTGACCGTGTTCATGTTGCCCGGGTGAATCTGGAGAAGTGTTTTCCTGAGTTGAGCCAGGCTGAAAGAGAGGTACTGCTGAAGAAAAACTTTGAGTCAGTCGGCATTGGTGTTATGGAGGTTACCATCGCCTGGTGGTGGCCTGCCGGCAGGTTGGACAACATCGTTTCTTATCAGGGGCTGGAAAACCTGAAGTCTGATGATGGCACCCTCCTGATGGTTATGCATTTCACCACCATAGAACTGGCAGGTCGCCTGATTACCCAGCGCCACAGTGTGGATGCCACCTATCGAGAGCATGGGAACCCGGTCTTTGAATACGTTCAGCGTCGTTTAAGGCACCGTTTTGATCCTGGCAGCCAGTTGCTGAGAAGGAAGGATGTTCGTGGCATGCTGCGTTCATTAAAGTCGGGCAGAACCGTCTGGTACTCTCCTGACCAGGACTATGGCATCAAAAATGGACTCTATGTGCCTTTCTTCGGTATTCCCGCAGCGACCATTACCAGTACCTCACGCCTTGCCAAAGCGGGCAGGGCGAAAGTGATTCCCATGACGGTGACCCGGCTGGCTGGTGCCAAAGGCTACCGGGTTCAATTGCATTGTGCCCTGGAAGGGATTCCTTCCGGTGACGACTTTCAGGATGCGCTGCAGGTTAACCAGTTTGTCGAGCAGCAAATTCGTAAGCATCCTGAGCAGTATATGTGGCTTCATCGGCGGTTTAAAAATCGCCCTGAGGGGGAGGCGGACTTCTATCGGGGCTGACTGCCTGTCTGAATGCTCACTGATTGAGTGTCCGGAAATATCCTTAGTCAGAAATAGTGTTTCCCGCGTTCTTGCAGAGGGCGGCAGCTGGATGGACGCTGCTCTTATATTGAATAAAGCCATCAGCACTTCCCTGATGTCTGAAAATACCTATAGAAACCGTCGTTCAATGGCCATTTCTTTTTGTCACAACTTATGGCTTAAAGCCAGAATTAATGGCTCGCTGTTGAGCTTGCTTGAAAGTGTTGCGAAAAAGTAAATCCATATTCTCACGTAGTTGATCAGCACTTATATCTTCCCCACTTTGGTCGACTGGAGGAAAAAGCATCTGTAAGTTCACAACTTTATCATCATTGCTCATACTTTGATCAAACAAAAATTCCCTCAGTTGAGCAACAAATTGTTTATTTTTTTTCATAAGCTGATACTTATCACTATGAACCCTAACCCATTGTGTTCCTTCATAGTCTCCCTCAAACTTGTAAAAATCACCTTGGTATTCACCATAAAGCATTTTCTGGGCGGACCAACAAGGCTCGCCAATATCAGGGTCCAAAATGGTTTCAAGATCCCTGTAATCAGTATCATAAATTAACTTTGCCAATGGCTGGTATTTAACGGGATCAGCATTAAATAAATCATCTGGATTTTCAAGGCCATTGAATATTCCCGGATGATCTTTGTTTAATTGTTCAATTGTCTCTCGCTTTAAAGTTCCCGGAGAAGTGTAAGAACCAACATATAAAAGATAAAAATCATCATCAGAGGACAACTTTAGCTCAACAGAATCACCAGAGATAGATTCCGGCTGGTTCGGCTCTGTTGGCGACTGGCCAGCACCGGCAATGAACGAAGATGTTAGAGAAGAAGAGGGAGGAATCATAAGTCATACCGTTACTTGTTTATCTGGTAGGACAAAATAAAAACAGGAGGGTTCCCTGAACATAATAAAATAATTACATAATTCCAGATCACTGTCGGTAAGGCAGGCTACCAGGTTGAATAGTTGTACTCTTGTTGGGATAGACCGATTCTTTCCCCGGCAGGAGGCGAGTGTCAGAAACTATCCAATATGCTCAATAATGGATATTTCCGTAGATTTTGTAGGTCTTTATGCTTATTATCTCTTCGCAAACTCCGGTGCATAAATGACCGGTTTGAATGGCATATCAGGCAGGATGTTTACCATGAACATGTAGCCAAAAAAAATTAACGTCCCTTTTTGTTTAAAGTTGATAACTATTGTTTTCACAGCTGCAACGGCTGTTCATTATTGAAGACCAAAGATTATGGAAGAGCATTTTAAGCTTGTTGATAAGCCGACCTTTTTTGGTGCGGTTATTTTGTTGATCTTGGTGGTTATACCGCTGGCACTGTTTCCGGATGAGGGCGCTCACTGGATTGCCATCGCAAAAACCTTTATGACGGACACAATGGGGGTGCTTTATCTGGGCCTGGGGCTGGCTGCCGTGGTGTTTATGGCCTACGTGGTATTTTCCGATATTGGCCAGATCAAGCTGGGTGATGCCGATGAGAAACCGGAGTATTCGACCACCTCCTGGGCGGCCATGTTGTTCTGTGGTGGCATCGGTGCCAGTATTCTCTACTGGGGTTGTATTGAGTGGGCCTACTATTATCAGTCACCGCCTTTTCAGCTGGCCTCGGGCAGTGAAGAGGCGGTTCGCTGGGCGGCCACTTACGGTATCTTCCACTGGGGGCCTGTTGCCTGGTGCATTTATATGATTCCGGCCATTCCCATTGCCTACTTTTTTCATGTGCGCAAAAACCCGGTTCTGAAGGTATCAGCTGCCCTGATGCCGGTACTGGGAGAAGCCCGCAGTAAAGGGCCTCTGGGCAAGGTGATTGACGTGCTGTTTATTTTTGGCCTGCTCGGTGGTGCTGCCACCACGCTGGGTCTGGCGGCACCTTTGATCAATGAGGGCATTACCTACCTGACCGGTATTCCAGCTACAAATGGCACCCAGATTGGTGTGTTGCTGTTGTGTACGGCACTGTTTGCCTATTCCTCGTACAAGGGAATGGATGGTGGTATCAAGCTGTTGAGCAATATCAACTTCTGGGGAGCACTGGGTCTGCTGGCTTTTGTCCTGGTGGTGGGGCCTACGCTGTTTATGGTGGAGACGGGTCTGGACTCCATTGGGCGGATGCTGTCCAACTTCTTCGTCATGGCCACCTGGGCAGAACCTTTCGGTGGTTATGGCACCTTTGAAGATACCCACTTCCCTCAGGACTGGACCATCTTCTACTGGGCCTGGTGGTTGGTATATGCACCCAGTATGGGACTGTTCGTAGCCCGTATTTCCAAAGGGCGAACCATTAAACAGATGGTCGGCGGTGCGATTTTCTGTGGCTCCCTGGGGTGTGCGGTGTACTTTATCGTACTGGGTAACTTTGGTCTGTCCCTCCAGCTTTCCGGTCAACTGGATGTTGTGGGTATTCTCAATACTGAAGGCCCAACAACCGCTATATTCAGTGTGCTTGAACAGCTTCCGTTCAGTTACGTGGTTATCGTATTGTTCACATTGCTCTGTATTATCTTTACTGCGACTACCTTTGACTCCATCTCCTTTATTCTCGCGTCAGTTGTCCAGACTAATGTGACTGAAGACCCCATGCGCTGGAACCGCCTGTTCTGGGCTTTCACTTTGTCACTGATGCCTTCTGTGCTGATGTTTATGGGTGGTCTGGCCACCTTGCAGACGGCAGCAATTGTCGGTGGTCTGCCGCTGCTGGTGATTGCGGTGATGTTGATGATTTCTGCAGTGAAAGCCACCATGCTGGATATCTCCCGCCAGGAAGGCTACGAAGAACCCACCATCAATATTGAAGAACTGCCGGAAGTGGACCCATGGAGCCTGGAAGGTTCTGCACTGGCCCGCTTTGAACAGCTGAAAGATCAGGCGACAGACGCCGTAATTGCAGAGCGTCAGGCCCATGAAGCGCTGGCTGCACTGAAAAAACAGATTCGCCGGGAGGCTATGGCTCGTGGTGCAACGGGGTCTGATCTGGGGGATGCACCTGCCCCATTGCTGGAGGAAGTTGAGCGATTAACCCGGGTTGCCATTGAGGCCAATGAGAAGCGGCAGGCTGCTTCTGAGTTGGCCCAGCAGGCGCGCATGGAGTTTAATGAGCTGATGCGTCAGAAAGAGGAAGAGCAGAAAGCGCTGGAGCGTCTGCAGGCTAAAGAAGAAATTCTGATGCGCATGGGCAGAGCTTGATTTTTTAAAGTTTAACCACTGCCCAGCCTGTTGGTAAAAGGGTTGGGCCATGTGATTTGAACATCCATACTGGAAACAAACACGGACTAACGACAGTATGGTGGTATACATCTGGCAAGAAAGTCCTTGTAAAGTTTGTAGAGGGAATTCGCAACCTGATCACGAGGGAATTGGTTGAGTCACATAGGTATTTTGACTGATCGTATGAAAAGTTGGAACTTATCCCAAGGCTGCTGGTCAAAAAGATCGTAATGAAATAATTACTGATCTACGTTTGGAATGAGTCTGACTAAAACAGGCACTGCCACTTGTTCAAAGCAGGCAGGGTGGAAAAATTAAGGACGTTATTGACAGGCTTTTCCTGAGAGAAAGTCCGGCATTGACTGTATCTTATGGTCATTCCTTAATATCTTTTAACTCATAAAAGTATGAGAACACTAACATGTTTCCTGCAACTACCGACTATAAGTTTGCCTCATCTACCCACACTGCCCAGCCGCCGTCTGGCAGCTCAGCATTAATAACTGCTGCCGTTTTTCAATCCTTTAAAACCCATATCACGTCGTTGCCTGAGGAAATACGCAGCAAAACTATTCAAGAAACGTTGATGTTTATACATGATCAGTTCCCTAATGAACTGCCGAAATTTCAAGAAACCTTGGATAAACGAAGGATAACCCTTGCTGAAAACTCCTCTGAGACCGGGGCTGTATCGATAATTCCGTTGGAAAAATTAGTTGCTGATCATAACTGCCCTGAATTAATTACTGATTTGAATAGTATGGTGGAAGCATTTAACACTCAATTAAAACATTTCATAAGGTATTCAGAAGATAGTGAAATTTCTTCATACTTGAGAGAAAATGGTTCGAGAAGGTTTTCAAAAAAATTGGAAGATTTTGGCAAGGATATTCACAAAAGGACGAACCAAAATTGTGAAGCAGGCCATGCGGATAGTAAAGTCGTAGTGGAAATGCAGCGGAATCTTGTTGCATGGCATAACTCGGTAAAAATTCTTACTCATGGACTGCTTGATCCGTTATTTAATAATCCAAAGGGACCCGATCACAATTCCAGAGAGAAGGATAAAGCACTTTCCACTCTGCATGATATACAAAGACTAAAGCAAAATGTTGGGAAAAATGATTATTTCAAGATTGATGGTATATTAAGATATTTAACTAAAAAAGCACCACGGGAGAATATTTGTTCCCGCTTGAGTAATTTAATTCTCTCGGATTTCATTGGTAGTGGTAACCTGATGCTATTCCAGAAAACCCTGCAGCGGTTATTTGATTATTATCATTTTATACCATTCGAAGGGCCTCTTAGTGAAATTACAGATGAGCTCTGTAAATCTATCAAAATATATGCAGAAATGAAGAAGCCGACTGGGTTCGATTATTAATTCAGTGACTGGTGAAGGAAGTGGATTCGTGGACCCTGGAAGGTTCTGCACTGGCCGGCTTTGAATAGCTGAGGATCTGGCGACAAAAGCTGTAATTGCAGTACGTCAGACCCATGAAGTGCTGGCTCCACAGAAAAAGCAGATTCCCCGGCAGTCTTTGGTCTGATGTGATCAGTATGCCCTGTTTGGGTAAGTCTTTGGTGAAAAAAAAACGATGTTTTTTGTGCCGTAAAGAGTTGGAACTTATTGCAAGGCTATTGGTCAAAAAGATCGTAATGAAATCATTACTAATCTCCGTTTGGAATGAGTATGACCAAATCAGGCACTGCCACTTGTTCAAAGCAGGCAGGGTAGAAAAATTAGGGATGTTATTGGCAGGCTTTTCCTGAGAGAAAAATCCGGCATTGACACCATCTTATGTTCAATCCTGAATACCTTTTAACTGATAAAAGTATGAGAACATTAACATGCATCTTTCAACTACTGGCGGAAACGATAATGCCTTATATACCTTCACAAATGAACCAGCGCCTGACGGCTCAGGATTATTAACTGATGCCGTTTCTGAAACCTTTCAAAAACATATCAAGTTGTTGCCTGAGGGCAGACGCGGCAAAACCATTCAAGAAATGTTGCGGTTTGTAGAAAGCAATTTTCCTGGTGAAATAGTGGAATTTGAAAAATCCATGCGTGATCGAGGGGTAGCCCTTGCCGAAGATTCCTCTGATACCGGGGCTGTATCGATACATCCATTGGGGAAGCTGTTGGATAAATACAGGTGCTTTGAATTGCCTGAGCACTTGAATAGCCTGGTAGATAATTTTAATGTAGAACTAACTCGTTTAATAAATCTTGAAGAAGATACCGAAATCTCCCCAATGTTGAAAAAGCGTGAAATGAAAAGATTCTCAGAACCTATGGTTAATTTTGGAAAATATATTCTTGATCAGTCTAGTCCGCTATGTAACCTAAAAAACTGGGGTGGCGGTACATACTCTACCTGTGCAGCTGCTGCACTTGAAACAAAAAGTAATCTTGAGTCATGGTATGAATCAATTAAATTCCTTTGTGAGGGAGTTTTTGATCCGTTACTTGCTGAGCCAGGAAGCCCTGATTACAATAACAGTGATAAGGGCAAGGCCATTGATCTTTTGAGAAAAATGGAAGTGCTAATGCAGACTAATGAAAATAAATATTATTTCAAAATTGACAAAACACTAAGTTTTATTAAACAAGGTATGTATCGAGATAATGCTCGCTCCTACTTGACTGGATCGATTCTTGAGCAGTTTATTGGTAGTAGGAACCTGTTGGTTTTCCAGAAAACCATGCAGATGTTTTTTGAGTATTATCAATTTACTCCAGAGCCCGCTTTCATTGAAATTTCACCAGAACTTAATGAAACTATCAAAAGCTATTCAGAAAAAACGTCGAGTTATTAATTCAGTGGCTGGTGTAAAAAGTCAGGGCCAGGAGCTGTTATTTAATAACATCATTATTTCAATAAGCGCTGCCCGCTACCTGCAAAAGCCGTAATGGCTTTTGCAGGTAGCGGGCAGTGACCTATCCGAGAATAGACTCAACCAGCAATCATAATTCGCAGAGCATCCAGTCGAAGAACTGCTTTCTGCAGTGCCTGATGCCCCAGGGCTGCACGGTTTTTCAGATATTCAATCTCTTCACCACGGACGTTCGGGTTAACGACTTTAAGCGCCGCCAGTCGTTTGATCTCTTCAGTGACATCGGTCAGCAAGTTCTGGCAAGCCTGATTAACGATGGGCTGTACCCGATCTTTGGCATACCCTTCGGCTTTATCCAGCATGGCCAGAAAGGGTGCCCGCTGGGCATTCACCAGTTTTTTGGCAACACCCCGTTTCAAAGGCTGAAGCTGGGCGTTCAGGGTATCAAACGCCACTTTTTCGGACAGGTCATTGAACCCCGGGTCGATCAGACAGCGGATCGGTGTGGCTGGCAGGTAGCGGTCCAGCTGCAGAGTTCGGTCGGCGCTGGTTTCTACCACGTAAATCGCTTCCAGCAGCATGGTGCCGGGCTTCAGGGCTTTGTTTTTGAGCAAAGCCACAGAGGTATTCCCCAGCTCGCTGGTCAGCACCATGTCCATGCCTTCGGCAACGATGGGATGCTCCCAGGTCAGGAAGTGCATGTCTTCTCTGGACAGTGCCATGTCCCGGTCAAAGGTGACGGTCATGCCATCATCCGGCAGGCCGGGGAAGGTGGTGATCATGTGGCTGCCCGGGCGAATCACCAGACAGTGTTTGGAATAGTCTTCCGCCTCAACACCAAAGCCTTCGAACAACTTCTCCATAAACCGCTTGAGCTGTCTTGGCTGTTCCTGCTCTTCGATGTCGTTGATCATATCTTCATTGGAGATCAGGCCCCGGGAGTTCAGCTCCAGCAATCGGTCTCTGCCTTTATGAAGGTGCTCCATCTGTTGCCGGTTCAATTGGGCTGCCTGGTTCAGCAGGGTATCCATGGCTTCTGTGGAGGCCTGGCTGCCCGGTTGCAGATAAGGCAACAGCGCTTCACCCAGTTGCATCTGCACCATACTACCGGCAGGGCAGGTATCGGCAAAAGCGTTCAATCCCAGCTGGTACCAGTGGAACAGTGCCTCCTGACCGGTGCCAGACAGATAGGGCACGTGAATCTTGATGGCTTCAGTCTGGCCAATACGATCCAGTCGGCCAATACGCTGTTCCAGCAGGTCGGGATGTTCGGGCAGATCAAACAGCACCAGATGGTGGGCAAACTGGAAGTTACGTCCTTCACTGCCAATTTCTGAACACACCAGTACCTGGGCACCATGCTCTCCTTCGGAAAAGAAGGCCGCAGCACGATCCCGCTCAATAATGCTCATGTTTTCGTGGAAAACCGCTGCCGGAATGCCGGACAGTATGCGCAGGGCATTTTCCAGGTCCAGTGCCGTATTGGCATTGGCACAGATAACCAGTACTTTCTCTTTCTTCAGCAGTTTCAGCAGGTTCATCAGCCAGTCTACCCGGGGGTCGACTTTCCACCAGGGATCCATATCATCGACACGGATCTGAGCCTGATAAGCCAGCTCCGGATAAAGGTTATGGCGGTAGTTGGACTCTTCTTCCAGGGCGATTTCGTACAGCTCCGGCAGCACCTGGGGGTAGCCCTGGGCCGCTCGACCAGAGAATCCGCCAACGGCTGCCCGGGTATTACGAAACATCACGCGGCCGGTACCATGACGATCCAGCAGGCGGCGCAGCAGCTGGGTTCGGGCAGTGTTTCGAGCCTCTTCATCACCCTGGTCAAGGATATCAATCAGCGACTTGCTGTCTTCTCCAAGGAAACTGATCAGATGGTCCCTTGCCTTGGCAGGGAGCGTCTGATTGTTATTGTTCAGAAGTTCCTGAACCGCCTCTGCCACCGGCTCATAACGGCTTTCTTCGGCGGCAAAGGCGGCAAGATCATGGAAGCGGTCCGGGTCCAGCAGACGCAGATGGGCAAAGTGGCTTTTGGCACCCATCTGCTCCGGCGTCGCGGTCAGCAGCAGGAGTCCCGGAATCTGCAGGGACAGCGCTTCAACACAGCGGTATTCCGCATTGGTCTCTTCTTCAGACCAGATAAGGTGATGGGCTTCATCCACAATCAACAGGTCGAAGTCCGCTTCCAGTGCCTGTTTGCGGCGTTCGTCATCATGACATAGAAAGCCGATGCTGCTGATAATCAGCTGCTCGGTATTGAACGGGTTTTCATCCGGAGACTGACGGCAGCGCTCTTCGTCAAAAACACTGAAACGCAGGTTGAAACGGCGCAGCATCTCCACCAGCCACTGGTGTACCAGGCTTTCCGGCAAGAGAATCAGCACCCGGCTGGCACGGCCGGTAATCAGTTGCTGGTGCAGTATCAGGCCGGCTTCAATGGTTTTACCCATGCCCACTTCGTCGGCCAGCATAACCCGTGGCGCATGGCGCTGGGAAACCTCCCGGGCAATATGCAGCTGGTGGGGAATCAGGCTGGTGCGTGGGCCAATCAGGCCGCGCATCGGGGACTTGCGCAGACCGTAGTTATACTGGAGTGTCTTGTAACGCAGGGTAAAGTTGCTGTTCTGGTCAATCTGACCCGCCAGCATCCGGTCCTGTGGCTTGTTGAAGCGAATATGGTTGCCCAGCTCGGCTTCTGGCAGCTGTCGTGTTTCTCCGTCAGGGAGGGTTCCGCAGTAGGTCAGCAGGCCATCTTTCTCAATCACCTCGGTGACCAGCATAATCCAGCCCTCGTGGCTTTCGACACGATCTCCGGGGTTGAACTCAACGCGGGTCAGAGGGCAGTTGTTTATGGAGTAAAGCCGGGTTTCCCCGGTGGCAGGAAACAGCAGGGTGACCATGCGACTGTCAAAGGTGAGCACCGTGCCCAGCCCCTGTTCGGTCTCAGTATCACTAATCCAGCGTTGCCCAGAAACGAAACTCGTCATATTTGACTACTAACCTTGCCTGACTGACAGACCGCCATTATACGTTACCGCCCGGGCGGTGCGTAGGCCGGAGATGGACCGGCGGACTGTATTTTGAAAATGGTTTACGGTGAGAGAGCCTCTGTATCGAACAGCAGGTTCTCAGGCTACTCGGGCCATCTCAATCATACGCTTCCCCGCAGTGTTTTGCCTGAAGATTATGACCGATGTGCCAAAAAGCGCGCTATATTAGCGCAATCCTCTTAAATTGCACTACGGGGATGACCGAAATTCAGCATGCCACGATGATTATAGACGGGAGTTTGGCTTTTATTGGCCTGGCTTGTCTTAAGAAGGTGTTTTGGAGGGGGTATTGCACAGGAGCTTACTGCGGCCTGTGCAGAAATATTAGTGAGGGATAGTTAGAAGTGGTAACGCAGGCCCATCAGCAGTGTGGTGGATTCCAGCTTGCCCTTGAGAGACTCGTCACCGGTAGTCGGCAGGTTTTTCAGTTCCCAGTCTCCGAGGTTGCGATGTTCTATCCCAAGATCCAGGGCAAGGTGTTTACTGAATATATAGGAAATTCCTGCACCTACTGTCCAGGCCATTTCATTGTTTCTGTGGTCATCCCATTTTTCATTCCAGTTGGCGTTGTCTGAAAAGGTCTGTACACCGGATGTCTTGTTCTTTGCATAGCCTGCACCGGCCATAAGATAGGGAACTACATGCTTGTTGAGGGGGATGTCGTAATAGGCTTTCAGCATGTAGACATCAGATTCAATATTGATTTTGTTATATGCAGTGCCAAGAAGTGTTGTATTGAATGGACCAGTGTTTACTTGCCAACCGAGCGCTACGTCTATCTGATAATCAGATTCCTTCTGAAAAGACCCTTCAAGCTCCAGACGGAAACTGGGGTTAACTACAAACCCGGCACCAAATGCTCCAACTGCAACGCTGTGATCGTTATTCAGATTGGCTATCCCCATGCTGCCTTGGGATGCATCAGGGTTAGTAGAAGGTGCATTAGCAGCCGCAACTGCAATGAAAGGATTGACAGCCTCAGTATCTTTAATCGCCGTATAAGCCGCCCCACCCCGGGCAAAAGCATAAATATCCATAGCCTGACTGGTGGCCGGTACAGCCAGCGCCAGACTGACCAGCATTGCGTTCAATGTTTTCATCATTATTTTACCGTTCAATGGTTAGAGAATTTTTATTTGAAAGCGATGTGTGTCTGCTTTCTTATTAAAAAGGATAGACAAACTATGGGTGAACGGTATCTGCTGGCAAGGGGTGACAGGGCCTACATATTGTGTACTTCTGGCTCTATACCCGCCTGACGATAGGCCCGGAACTTCGCCCTGGAAACCGCTTTCTGGTCCGGGTTCTGAACCACGACTTCACAAACGCGGGCAAAGTCTTTGAAGAATGGAGGAACTTCAGGGCTGAGATTAATCAGCAACCGCTTTGATGCTACGGCAGGGTGGTCAAACCCCAGGGTGATGGGAGACTCTCTGGCCAAAAGTACACTTTCCGGGGTATTGCCCTGGATGGGTGAAATAATCCCATGGGGAAGAAAGCTATCCTCCCGCCATGACCAGAGCAGTTGATCCATGGACTGGCAGCTGCTTTCATCCGCCGTATGGATATGCATGGGCAGGCCTCCACGCCATGCTTTGTCGATAAGGCGGCAGGCAAACTGCTGTTCGTTTTGCCCGTTATTGTCAAGATTGCTGTCTAAAAGGTAGAAAGTCACTCTGGTCATGGGGAAATCATAAACTAATCTGAGCAAACAAAAAGGCCCTGATCGATCAGGGCCTGTCATCAGTACTGGCAACAATCAGATTTTATTCAGCAGGTATTGTACCAGCATGGGCACTGGACGACCGGTAGCCCCTTTTTCCTTGCCTGATTGCCAGGCGGTTCCGGCGATATCCAGGTGCGCCCAGGGGTAGGCTTCGGCAAATTTAGCCAGGAAGCAGGCTGCGGTAATGGTACCCGCAGCAGGACCACCAATATTGGCCATATCGGCAAAGTTGCTGTCCAGCTGGCGAGCATATTCTTCACCCATTGGCAGCTGCCATGCCCGATCCATGGCTTCTTTGGAAGCACTGATCAGCTCTTCAGCCAGCGGTTCATTATTACTGAGCAGGCCGGTGGTGTGATGGCCCAGGGCAACGACGCAGGCACCCGTCAGGGTGGCAATATCGATCACCGCTTCCGGCTTGTAACGTTCTGCGTAGGTGAGGGCATCACAAAGCACCAGACGACCTTCGGCATCGGTATTGAGAATTTCAATGGTCTTGCCGGACATGGACGTTACGATATCCCCCGGGCGGGTGGCCTTGCCGCTGGGCATGTTTTCTGCCGCAGCCACCATGCCAATAACATTAATGGGCAGATCCAGCTCAATAATGGCATTCATGACGCCGAATACACTGGCGGCACCGCACATATCAAACTTCATTTCATCCATGGCGGCACCGGGTTTCAGGGAGATACCACCGGTATCAAAGGTGATCCCTTTACCCAGCAGAACAAGAGGCTTGGCACCGCGTTTGCCATTTTTGTACTCCATGCAGATCAGCCGGGCTTCCTGTTCGGAACCGGCACTGACGGAGAGCAGGGAGCTCATGCCAAGGTCAGACATCTGTTTTTCATTGAGCACCTTGGTGGTCAGTTTGGCATGCTGTTTCGCCAATGCTTTGGCTTCATCGGCAAGGTAGGTTGGATGGCAGATATTGCCTGGCAGGTTGCCCAGGGTTCGGGCCACATTCCGACCATTACCAATGGCCTGCCCCTGGGCCAGACCGGCTTTCACTTCTTCGGCATTCTTACGGTCCGCCAGCAGTGTCACCTTCTTCAGACTGATCTTCGAAAGAGCGCCTTTGCCGGTGTCGTTTTTAAACTGGCTGAACTGATAAAATGCATATTCAATCGCTTCAACCAACTGACGGGTGATCCAGTGCAGTGACTTGCCCTCGACGTTGATATCTTCGATGGCAATGCTTGCTTCCCTGGCATTCAGCGATTTCAATTGGCTGGCCAGGTTGACCGTCAGTTTGTTAAACCCGGCTTCTGTTAATGGCTTATCATTTTCACCCATGGCCAGCAGCAGCAGACGCTCAACCGGCGCATGTCGGCTGTGCAGAAGCATCAGTGAGTGGCCGGGCTTGAAATCCAGATCACCACGTTTGAGTATGTCGGCAAGATACCCCTCGGTTAACGAGTCTAAGGCTGTCGCAGAGGGGGGAAGCGTTTTCTTGTGGACGCCCAAAATAAGGCAGGCAGTTTTCTGTTTTTCTGCAGCACCACTCTTAACAACAAATTCCATGGTCTCTCCAAGGGGACAAGTTATCCGATTTCATGGATAATAATACGGTTAAGCCAATTCAACCAGACGCTTTAGTCCGGATATGGGATATTCAGGCATTATCCAGACGGCTATCAGAACGTAGAAGTCATTGGGTTAATTGTATGTTTATTCTACGATTCTGTCAGACGGGCCGGGATTATACCGGTTTTTTAAGGCGACTGACGTATAATTGTTCGTTTTGATTTGATGAATTTCACCAAGGCATGCCTTTAATCATATTTCGTTACCTGTCCAGACAGATGCTGCAGGTTATGTTAGCAGTGACGTCTGTCGTATTGCTCATTATCATGAGTGGGCGCTTTGTGAACTATCTGGCACAGGCGGCCACCGGGACACTGAAAGCGGATTTTCTCTTTGCCATCATGGCTTACCGGATCCCGGAGTTTCTGGTCATGATACTGCCCCTGGGGCTTTTCCTGGGCATTATTCTCGCCTATGGCAGGCTGTATGTTGATAACGAAATGACGGTGCTCAGCGCCTGTGGTCTCAGCCATCATCAACTTTTAGGCATAACCATGGTGCCTGCGGTCGGGGTTATGCTGGTGGTTGCGCTGTTAAGCCTGGTAGTTGCCCCCCGGGGAATACAGAAAGTTGAAAGCATTTTTGTCGAGCAGGACGCTCTGACCGAGTTTGATACCCTGGTTTCCGGACGTTTCCAGAAGTTTGGCTGGCAGCGCGTGACTTATGCAGAGACGTTAACCGACGACCGCCAGCAGATGAACAGGGTTTTTATCGCCAACCGTAACGGGGATAGCAAGAACACAGGTTCGATGACCTTGCTGCTGGCGCAAACGGCAAACCTTGAAGTCAATGCAGCAGAGGGTGGGCAGCGCTATCTGATATTGGATGATGGTTACCGCTATGACCTGACGCCCGGCGCATTGCCTTTGCGGGAAATTGCCTTTGAACATTACGGCCTTCGTATGGAAGAGCGCCGCTCCGGAAAAGAGATCAGCAAGGAGCAGGCTCTGCCAACGGCGACACTTTTGGCGTCCGACACCCCGGGCCATCGTGCTGAGCTGCAGTGGCGCATCTCTTTGCCACTGTTAATACCCATCGTGGTGCTGATGGCATTGCCCCTGGCCCGGGTTAATCCCAGACAGGGGCGTTATGTGAAGCTGTTGCCCGGAATATTGCTGTATCTGCTGTATCTGGCTTTATTAATGAGTGGCCGTGGCGCGATTGAGGATGGGCGACTGTCGCCGGATATTGGTCTGTGGCCGATTCATATTCTTTTCTTGCTGATTGCTTTGCTGTTGTACCTTGTTGAGCCGGGTAAACTCTGGCTGGCGCGCCGGAGGGCTGGAAATGCGTAAGCTGGATCGTTACATATCCAGAAATGTTCTGGGGGCAACGGTGATTGTCCTGCTGATTCTGGTATTTCTGGAAGCGTTGTTTGCTTTTCTGGGGCAGCTGGATGATGTCAGGGGCAACTATCAGTCGCTGGACGCTTTGATATATACCCTGTTGATGATACCCAAAAAACTGTACGAGCTGATTCCCGTGTCGGCACTGGTTGGCTGCCTTATGGGGCTGGGCTCCATGGCGTCCAGCAGTGAGCTGGTGGTTATGAGGGCCGCTGGTATTTCGCTGTGGCGTATTCTGGGGGCAGTCATGAAGCCCACCCTGGTCATGATTATTACCGGATTGATGCTTGGCGAATATCTTGCTCCCATGGCCGAGCAGGTTGGCGAGACCAGAAAGGCGATAGCCCGCTCCGCTGATGGCACATACACCGGAGAAGGCTTCTGGCATCGTGAAGGCCGTGAATTTATGTACTTCAATGCGGTCGAGCCAAACGGCGTGCTATACGGCGTGAGTCGTTATGTTTTTGATGATGAGATGAAGCTTCAGGAAAGCGCTTTTGCCAAACGGGGAATCTATCAGGGTGATCATTGGCTGCTGGAGGATGTCACCACCATACGCCGTAAGAATGAGCAGTTTATTACTGAGCAGAGTCTGGTTGAACCCTGGGATACCAGCTTGACAACAACACTGTTGAAAGTGGTGGTGGTCAAACCTGAAGCATTGCCCATATCCGGCCTGCTCACTTATACGAAGTACTTGAAAGCACAGGGGCTGGATGCCGGAGAGTATGATCTGGCACTGTGGACAAAGCTGCTTCAGCCGTTATCCATACTCTCCCTGGTTATTGTCGGCATCTCTTTTGTCTTTGGTCCTTTGCGTTCCGTCAGTATGGGATTGCGGATCTTCTCCGGGGTGATCACCGGCATTGTCTTTATGATTGTTCAGAACCTGATGGGACCATCCAGCCTGGTATTCGGGTTTCCGCCGGTATTATCGGTAATGATTCCAGTCATCATCTGCCTGCTGGCGGGTGCGGTGATGTTAAGGCGGGCTGCATAAAGGGCTAAAGGGCGTAGGCTCCATGCCCTGAATAAAGGACTGTGCCAATCACCCTTCGACTCCGCTCAGGGTGAACGGAGATTGTTCGTATCCTTTAGGCTTCTTTATGCATTCCCACGCAGAGCGTGGGAACGATGGGGATGGAGATTATCGCTGGAAAGGGTGCCCGGGAGTTCTTCTTACAGGCTTTTGTGGGGTTCGTGTGATCGGGCAGTAGAGCCTGCACTCTTCCAGTTGATCTGAGTGGTGGAAAGATTCCGGATTGCCTGATAAACGACGAAAGACGTCCGCCAGTTGAGATACAACCTGTTCAAATGGCCAAGTGTTCATACTGGAGTCTCCCTTTTTACTGCCTGCTGAAAGCCTATCTGCTATGAAAAGCCATCGATAGTTTTGTTGGTACACCGACGCCGGTGAATGACGATGGTTTCATTTTAATGCTGGATAGGTAAAAATACCAATAAATGTTTCGGTATATGTATCGAGCGGCAGGCAGAAGTGAACAGTCGTCTGTAAATATTAATGCTGGTAGTGTAACCAGTGCCGCTTATTTATGAAGCTGCACTGAGACATTAGATGACTGTGGTCAGATTTTCTTTACCGGTTTTTCAGAAGAATGACTTTGGATGACGATGCCAGATCCTGCCAGCTTCGCCGCTGATGGTCGATCAGTGCCCAGAGAAGCCCGATACCCGCAAGCGACAATGCCGGAATGGCAATCAGAAAACGGATCACGCTTTGCCATGGGCTGATCAAATGATTGTCGCTGCTGACCACTTTTATTCTCCAGGCCTGCATACCAAGGGTTTGTCCTGACCGGGTCCAGAAAAAGCCAAAGAAGCCGTAAATGATGACCAGCAGGGCGGCGTAGAAAAAGGGGCCTCCAAGCTGGTAGCCCTCTTCAGTCATGGTTTTCAGTTGCTCATCACCGAAAATCTGTATCTGGATGAACAGATTAATAAAACCGGCCATAAACAGCAGTGCCAGGATTAACAGAGAATCGTACAACATGGCCGCAGCTCTTCTCCACACTGGAGCCGGGGTAAGATTAGTGGCTTCCATCGACCTCTTGCCTTGTTATTAAACGTGTCGGGACATTCTATCAGCAAATTTTTTTCACGCACATAACTACTGCTGTCGTCCACTCAATGTTTGCACCCAGCACAGGTGTCTCAGTATTTTTCGGCCTTTGGACTTTTTAATGGAACAAATTTACGTGTTTGTTGTCCCATAAGGGCTGAAGATTTTTGTGAATCGAATTATTACGATTTGATTACATTATTTATCTTTTTTTAAGGGATGAAATTGTCTTTCATTATTGAATGGTGACATACCTGAAAAGAATAAAATGCTTTCCGGGGAGTATGATGAGGCAGAATCGAGTTGTTCATGATTTCTCATTTTTAATTGTTCTTATGTTCAGTTTACTGGCCATTAATACAACGGCCGGCGTAGATGAGCATACTGAAAATATCTCAGAATCATCAATGTATCTGGATGATGAAGATTTAATTGAGGAAGATCTGGATGATGAAGACGATTTAATTGAGGGAGATCTGGATGATGAAGACGATTTAAATGAGGGAGATCTGGATGATGAAGACGATGTGATTGAGGAAGATCTGGATGATGATGCTGAAGAAAATGAAGCAGGCAACGAACCGGAGAAACAATATGCAGACAGTGAATATTACCAGGATCTGATTCGATCCAGAAATAAGAATGCAACCTCTCTATACATGTCGATCATTGATAATAGTAACTACCTGTTTAATGACCTGATGATGGACCTCCTGATCCGTCCTTTTATCAACTTTGCTTCGGAGTATCAGGATGTTTTCAACCATCACGTGTTAGATCCGGTGCGCCGTGGTAAACACTATATGAGGTATATGGACAGTGTCATGCTCGGTACCTTTGATAATATTTTGAATGAAGATACCGGGACTACAAACTGGCCTTATGCTATTGCAGGCGTGCCTTATGGCTGGGTTGTAAAGAATGTTGTTGCTGATTTTAAACTGGGCTCTGAGGTACGCAGTCCGGGCATTACCGACAATAAATATCATAATCATCCCGTTCTGGTGGAACGTCTCGGGGCAGAGACGGCAGAAGTGGGAACCAAAATGTCAGAGGAACACAAAAATGAACTGATTGTTATTGATGTTGTAAAACCTTTTATGCCGAGGCTGGAGATATGGGATGAAGAAAATTCACTGTTTTCGTCCCTGTACAATTTCTATTATGCAACAAAGGAACTGGTAACTGACGTCTATCAAGTTGTCGAATTTGAAGAGACGGATTTTTTCAAACGAACAGGTCGGTATGAGGAGTCTGACCGAACGTTTCTGCATCACTGGAATAAAACCATATCAAAGCGAAGTGCATTCAGAAGTGGTCAGATTATCAGGGTAGACAGGAAAGGGTATTTTTCCATGGGGCCTGTTCCCATCGCCTGGAATTATTGTGAAGTGATGTTACACGAAGGTGGCAGCAAAGATATTGAGGTTGTTGAAGAGGAAGATGAAACCGAAATTTATTATCAGCATTCTGACACTTATGTATGGGGCGCACGGGGTGACAGAATGACTCCCAGGGAGAGAACCAGAACGGTGCGTAAAAAGGTGGTCAAACAGGTTCCGAATGTTACCACATTCCGGGTTTACACCGAAAACCTATGTCTGGCAGCGGAGGCATCCGTTCGCTCTAAAAGTGAGGTCATTACCTTCACCACGCGCAGGTTGTTTTCCTGGTTCGTGCCCGGGCTGGCATTTATTGGTACCCCTTCCGTTTCTTATCTGCTGATGGGGCAGTTTGGTATTAATAATTACTTCCCGCTCACAGCCGGCCTGATGGCCACTGTTTTTCTGACGTCCTGGGTGGTTCCCTCAATGTGGGAGTCTGACATTGAAGATACTATGCACAGTATCAAGTTCCCTCCCCCGGACGAGTTGTAATGCCTCCTGATGGTTGTTTCGGTTCTGATTCTGAGCATCACCTGACCGGTGTTGAAACGTCTTTTGCCGTTTTCAGGCTATCTTAAATTATCTATCCATTGACTTAAGATTAATTTCTCAGGGGATTTGGCATGACCTGGTTGCAGTTGATCATTGTTCTGGCATTTATTTTCCTGGGAGCCCGGTTGGGCAGCATTGGTATTGGTTTTGCCGGTGCTGTCGGGGTTGTGGTGCTTACCCTGGGGCTTGGGATGAATCCTGGCACCATCCCGGTGGATGTGATCCTTATCATCATGTCTGTCATTGGTGCTGTGGCAGCCATGCAGGTCGCTGGCGGGCTTGATTATCTGGTATATATTGCGGATAAATTGCTTAGAAGGCGGCCGCAGTACGTGACGTTCCTGGCACCGGCTATCACTTACTTTATGACGTTGCTGGCTGGCACAGGCCATACGGCCTATTCAACATTGCCGGTTATTGCTGCTGTTGCCCGTGAGAATGGGATTCGCCCATCCCGACCTCTGAGTATTTCGGTGATTGCCTCTCAGGTCGCCATTACCGCCTCTCCGGTCTCCGCCGCTGTGGTGGTATTCAGCGGTATGCTGGAACCCTTTGGTGTTGATTATCTGGATCTGCTCCTGATTTGCATTCCTACCACATTTGTTGCCGTGATGTTGACGTCGCTGGTGTGTAATTACCTTGGCTGTGAACTGCACAAAGATGAAGTGTATCTGCACAAGCTCTCTGAAGGGCTGATTCAACCTGCAGAGGTTGTGGATAATCGAATAAAGCCCGGGGCAAGGATGTCCGTGCTGATTTTTGGCCTGAGCATCCTGGCGGTGGTGGTATATGCGACGCTGGTCAGCGATAAGGTGGGTGTTATTGACAATCCCGTACTGCCCAGAGACAGCGCCATTTTTGCCTTTATGCTCAGTGCAGCGTGCCTGATTACCCTGGTTACCCATATAGATACCAATCACATTCTGAATGCCCAGACTTTCAAGTCGGGTATGAGTGCGTGTATCTGTGTTCTGGGCGTTGCCTGGCTGGGGAATACATTTGTTGGTGCCCACCTTGAGAATGTTCAGGAGACCGCCGGGGATATTCTTGATCACTATCCCTGGCTGCTTGCCCTGGCACTGTTTCTGGCGTCCATGTTACTGTATTCCCAGGCCGCAACGACCCGGGCTCTGATGCCTGCAGCCCTGATGATTGTTGACCCGGTGACCGCTATCGCGTCATTTGCTGCGGTCAGTGCCCTGTTTGTTTTGCCAACCTACCCTACCTTGCTTGCAGCCGTCGAGATGGATGAAACAGGTTCTACCCGGATCGGCAAGATGGTGTTTAATCATCCTTTCTTTGTACCCGGAGTGATCTGCATCCTGCTTTGTGTGATTTTTGGTTTTCTGCTGGCTCCGGTTATTATCTAATGCATGTTTTCAATGAGTTTGACGCCTCCGCACTCCGCTCGTCCTGAGCCTGTCGAAGGGCGGAAACTCCGGACTCTGATAGATCGTGCCAAGCACCCTTCGACTCCGCTCAGGGTGAACGGAGATTGTACACGTCAACCTCATTGAAACCATGTGCTAGGACCAAGGGATTTCGAAAATAATATTGATCTAAGGGGCAGGAGAAACAGGTATGTTAAATCTTGATACGACGGTGCTCGTGGTTGTGGATGTTCAGGGCAAGCTGGCCACCCTGATGCATGAACATGAGTCACTCTTTGATAATATTGTGACCATGGTTAAAGGGGCCAGATTGCTTGATATTCCGATTCTCTGGCTGGAGCAGGTTCCGGAAAAGCTGGGAGGCACAATTCCTGAACTGGCTGATGAGTTATCGGACTTCAGCCCGGTGAGAAAAACATCCTTCAGTGCCTGTGGTGAGCCTGCTTTTATGTCAGCACTTGAACAGACAGGTGGCAGACAGGTGTTGTTGACCGGCATAGAGACCCATATCTGCGTCTATCAGACGGCGATGGATCTTCTTGCCGGAGGCTATGAGGTAGAAGTGCTGGTTGATGGGGTTTCATCAAGAACATTACAGAGCAAAGAGGTGGCTCTGGATAAAATGTCAGCCCAGGGGGCTGATCTGACAACCGTTGAAATGGCGCTGTTTGAACTGATGAAATCTGCCGACGCACCACAGTTTCGTGATGTCGCCAGGCTGATTAAATGATTTGGACCTGAGCCTCAGGAGCCTGTCGGACTTAAGCGTCCGACAGGCTCCTCAGCAATCTGAGGCTCACTTTTCGGTATCAGAAGATAAGGTGGGCAATCGCGGCAATAACGGGCAGTGTGACCAGCGTCCTTAGAATAAAAATAATAAATAGCTCAAACAAGGTGACCGGAATCTTGCTTCCCAGGAGCAAAGCACCCACCTCAGACAGGTAAATCAGCTGAGTCAGGGATAATGCCGCAATTACAAACCGGGTCATATCATTGTCAATGGATGCCGCCAGGATAGAGGGCACGAACATATCGGTGAAGCCCACCATCATGGTGGTTGAGGCCGCCTGGGCTTCAGGAATCTGTAACCACTCCAGCAACGGCAGAAAAGGCATGCCCAGGTACTGGAAGACCGGGGTGTATTCGGCAATGATCAGTGCAATGGTACCGATACCCATCACCACTGGCAGTACCCCAAACACCATATCGATGGCGTTCTTGCAACCATCCTGAATGATCTTCATGGGATGGGTGATTTTTGCGGCTTTCTCCAGTGCCTGCTCCAGACCCCAGGCAAAAGCACTGGTACCCTGAGGAATAATTTCATCATCATCACTGCGGGTTTTTCCGCAGATGAACACGTCTTTTTTTCTGGACAGGGGGGGCAGCTTGGGGACGATAAAAGCGGCAACCAGCCCGGCAAAGCAGACGGTCAGGTAGAAGCGGGTAAACATGTGTTCCAGACCCACCTGGGCAATCACCACCAGTGAGAAGGTAATTGAAACAACAGAGAAAGTGGTACCGATCACCGCAGCTTCACGCTGAGTATAATAGGAGGTTTCATATTGCTTACTGGTCATCAGGATACCAACGCTGCCATCCCCCAGCCATGAGGCAATACAGTCAATAGCTGAACGGCCGGGCAGATTGAATACCGGCCGCATTATGCGTGTCATCAGTGTGCCCAGCAGTTCCAGCAAGCCAAAGTTCATTAACAGTGGCAGCAAAAGTCCGGCAAAGATAAAGACCGAAAACAGGGTCGGCATCAGGTCATTTAAAACCATGCCACCAGTGGCTCCTGACCAGATGGCTTGCGGACCAAACTCGAAAAAGCTGGAAAGGACAAAGACCATGCCAGCAACCCTTACCAGGCACCAGAGTGGGGTAATATCAAACAGAGAGTTAAGAAATGGGCGCGTCATTATTGCTTTTGGCTGAAACAGCTTGGTAATGATGGTGATGCATCCGGTAAAGCTGACAATAATAGTAATGATGGTGGTCAGCTGGTCTTTGAGCAGCGCTTTTAACCCGCCGGCCAGCAGGGCAACAGGGATGGTAAATTCATCATTAATACTGACCGGAGTGACAAATAGCAACAGACCAATCAGTGATGGAATTAAAAACGTTAACCAGTGACGCAGGCTGGTCTCTCTCTTTTTTACGGCTGTAAACTGCTTCATAACAAGCCCTGGGCTCCTCAAACTCAGCCATGCACGAAAGTATGATCCAAAAACCTCAAATTTCCTGCCCAGCAAATAAATGAGTCAGGAGTGTGGTCATGGTCTAAATGAATCAGTGCATATCGCAGCCAGTAGGTTGCCAGCTGTTGATTGCACTCTGTTTAGGTTGATTATGCATTATTTCCTAATAAATATTAACTTTCTACCCCGGAAAAGACCTATCTCCTTGATTTTTTATTGAATATCAAGGATTAGTGATACTCATTGCATTGGCTAACGATAGAAATGAGGATGGTGATATTGATATGGGAACCAGAAGGGATAATGAATCAACAAAGCTGCCAACTGTAAGTCGGCAGTCATTATGAGATATCAATCAGCCCCGGTAATAACGCTGTTCGATAAATGGCATTTTACTGACGGTCATTGGCAACTTTTTACCTCTGACCAGTGCATACACTCCAGTTCCCAATGCCGCATAATCAGCGTTGATCAGAGCCATCGCAACCGGTGCCCCAACTGTTGGGCCAAAGGTGCCGGAGGTTACCCGACCAATAGGCTGACCAAGATCATCAACCAGTTCTGCCCCTTCACGAACCGGGGCTCGACTACTGCCAACCAAACCAATGCGTTTGGTGGCCACCTGTCGGTTCTCAATCTGCTGCAGAATTTTTTCGGCTCCGGGGAAGCCGCCTGCCCGCTCACCATCATGACGACGATTTTTACTGATGGCCCACATCAGGCTCGCTTCAATAGGGGTGGTATTGACATCCATATCATGGCCGTAAAGACAGAGGCCCGATTCCAGCCGGAGGGAGTCTCTGGCACCCAGGCCAATTAATTCAACCTCCGGATGGTCGAGCAGTAGCCGGGTGATGCGTTCAGCGTCTTTTTCCGGGATGGAAATCTCAAAGCCATCTTCCCCGGTATACCCGGAACGGCTGATAAAACAGGGTGCCCCATCGATGGATAGCTGGCGGGAGTCCATAAAGACCAGTTCAGCCACCTCAGGAACAACCTTTGCCATAGCCTCTGCGGCCATGGGCCCCTGAAGAGCAACAAGTGCCCGGTCATCGAGAACGTCCAGCTTGATACCTTCCGGCAGTCTGGACCGGATATGCTGAATATCCTGCGCCTTGCACGCCGCATTAACCACCAGGTAGAGGCAGTCGTGGTAACGGGTGACCATCAGATCATCAAGGATACCCCCGGCCTCATCGGTAAACAGGGCGTAACGCTGTCGGTCAATGGCAAGGCCTGCAATATCAACCGGTACCAGGGATTCCAGGAAATGGTCAGCCCCTTCACCGGACAGTTTCAGCTGCCCCATGTGGGAGACATCAAAAAGCCCGGCCTTACTGCGTGTATGGATATGCTCGTTCTTAACCCCGGATGGGTACTGTACCGGCATTTCATAACCGGCAAAAGGCACCATTTTTGCTCCCCGGTCCAGATGAAGAGCATATAACGGGGTTTTCTTCAGACTTTCAGAAGACGCTTCAGACATACCTCATCTCCATTTATTGATAATTATCAATGCCGGGGCATGAACAGATAAAATTGCGGTCGCCATAAACGTTGTCGATGCGATTCGCCGCAGGCCAGTATTTCGACTTATGACCGGCAGCTGACGGAAATGCCGCGACCTTCCTGCTGTATGGGCGTTGCCATTCATCTTCCGCCAGGTCTGCCATGGTATGGGGGGCGTTGACCAGAGGGTTGTTGTCCTTTGGCCATGTGCCGTTGGCGACCTGATCAATTTCCTGCTTGATTGAGATCATCGCATCAATAAAGCGGTCTATTTCTTCCCTGGATTCGGACTCGGTTGGCTCGATCATCAGGGTTCCGGCCACGGGGAAAGACATGGTCGGAGCGTGGAAACCATAATCCATCAGGCGTTTGGCAATATCTTCCTCGGTAATACCGCAGGCTTCTTTGATCGGGCGAATATCAAGGATGCATTCGTGGGCAACGTGGTTGTTTCTGCCCTGATAGAGAATCGGGTAATGATCACCCAGCCGTTTTGCCATGTAGTTGGCATGCAGGATGGCCAGCTCTGTTGACTCCCGTAGACCCTGGCTGCCCAGCATGGTGATGTACATCCAGCTGATGGGCAGTATGGACGAGCTGCCGTAAGGCGCAGCAGATACGGCGCCAATGCCTTCATTATGGCCTTCGACCGGGCTTATCGAATGGTTGGGCAGGTAAGGTGCCAGATGGCTCTTGACACCAATGGGGCCCATACCCGGACCGCCACCACCGTGGGGAATGGCAAAGGTCTTGTGCAGATTGAGATGGGAGACATCGGAGCCGATATCACCCGGGCGGGAGACACCGACCATGGCGTTCATATTGGCACCATCCATATAGACCTGGCCGCCATGATCATGAATGATCTGGCAGATGGTGCGAATCTCTTCTTCGTAGACCCCGTGGGTGGAAGGGTAGGTGACCATCAGAGCACAGAGGCGTTCACTGTACTCTTCAGCTTTGGCTCTCAGGTCATTGACATCCACGTTACCGCTGTCATCACAGGCGACAATCACAATTTTCATCCCGAGCATCGCCGCTGAAGCGGGATTGGTGCCGTGAGCGGAAGAGGGGATCAGGCATACATCGCGGTGCTCCTGCCGGTTTGCCCGTTGATAATTACGGATAGCCAGCAGGCCAGTATATTCCCCCTGGGCTCCGGAGTTTGGCTGCATGGAGATGGCGTCATAACCGGTAATCTCCACCAGAGCCTGTTCCAGTTGCCGGATCATGGTCAGGTAACCCGGAACCTGATCTTTGGGCGTGAAAGGGTGAATACTGGAAAATTCCGGCCAGGAAACCGGCAGCATTTCTGCTGCAGCATTGAGTTTCATGGTGCATGAACCCAGTGGAATCATGCCATGAACCAGTGAGTAATCCTTGTTTTCCAGCCGCTTCAGATAACGCATCATATCGGTTTCTGAGTGATGGCTGTTGAATACCGGGTGACTCAGGATGCTGTCTGAACGTCGCAGTTCCGGTGAGAGTCCGATGGTGCTCCGGGTATGAGGCAGCTGACTGTTATTGGCCGAGATCTGGCGGTCAATAGAGGCAATATTCAGCTCTTTGCCGTCACCCATAAAGATATTGAACAGTTCAATAATGTCTTCAGAGCGGGTGGTTTCATCAAGGCTGACACCCAGGCGGTCAGAACCAATTCGGCGCAGGTTGCAACCATATTTCAGCGCCCGCTGGATAATGGTTTCCTGCTCACTGCCAACCTTGAAGGTTAGGGTATCAAAGAAGGTTTGGTTGCACTGGAAACCCATTTCAGTGAGTCCATGATGAAGGATTCGGGTCAGGCGGTGTACGCGTTCTGCAATGGTTTTTAACCCTTCCGGACCGTGGTAGACCCCATAAGCGGCCGCCATGTTGGCCAACAGAGCCTGGGCAGTACAGATGTTGGAAGTGGCTTTTTCCCGGCGAATATGTTGCTCACGGGTCTGCATTGCCATACGCAGGGCGGTATTGCCACGGCTGTCTTTGGATACCCCGATAACCCGGCCGGGGATTGAGCGTTTCAGCTTACCGGTGGTGGCAAAAAAGGCAGCGTGGGGGCCGCCAAAGCCCATGGGCACGCCAAAGCGCTGGCTGTTACCCAGAACAATATCAGCGCCAAGTTCCCCGGGAGATTTCAGTAATGTCAGGGCCAGCAGATCCGTGGCTACTGAAACCATGGCACCCTGTTGCCGGGCCATGGCGGCAATGCTCTCAATATCTGTGATGTTACCGTAGGTGCCCGGATACTGAAGCTGCACACCAAATACATCGTGATTGCTCAGTTCGGTATGGGGGTTGCCAACGATAACGTTGATGCCCAGCCAGTCGGCGCGGGTTTTCATCACATCAATGGTTTGTGGGTGCACGTCATCGGCCACAAAGAATGTTTGTGAGGCCGCTTTGCTGCGTCCCACGCTGCGCAGGCAGAGGGTCATGGCTTCGGCAGCGGCAGTTGCTTCATCCAGAAGGGAGGCATTGGCAACTTCCATACCCGTGAGGTCCATAACCATCTGCTGGAAGTTCAGCAGCATTTCCAACCGGCCCTGAGAGATTTCGGGCTGATAAGGGGTATAGGCGGTATACCAGCCGGGGTTTTCCAGCAGATTACGCAGAATGACATTGGGCACTTCGGTGTTGTAATAACCCATGCCAATGTACGACTTATTCACTGTATTTTGCCGGGCCAGCTCATAGAGCCCGGCAAGGGCCTGCTGCTCTGTTTTTCCCGCAGGAAGTGCTAACTCCCGGTTTAACCGGATGCTGCCCGGAACGGTGTCATTGATCAGCTCTGCCAGCGATTTGAGCCCGAGACTTGCCAGCATGGCCTGCTGCTCCTGCTGGTCAGAACCTGTGTGACGATGGGTAAAGGCATCGTTATGTTCCAATTCTGCCAGTGTCGGCAGAGTAGAAGTGTGTTCAACGGCCATGTTGTCGTCCTGTTTTCACTATTACGTTATTTTAATAAAAATTTTTTGAACTGACTGATTTGTTGTTAAAGACAAAGGTCAGTAGTGGAAATAAAAGACAAATGTTGTTTTCAATTTGGGCTTTCAGCACATCACGACATTGACAGCCAGGCCACCGGTGGCTGTCTCTTTGTATTTATCCTGCATATCCAGCCCCGTCTGACGCATGGTTTCAATGACGTCATCAAGGGATACCCGGTGCTGCCCGTCACCTTTCAGGGCCAGGCGGGCCGCATTGATGGCCTTGACAGCGCCCATGGTATTGCGCTCAATACAGGGGACCTGTACCAGACCGGCTATCGGGTCACAGGTCAGGCCCAGGTTGTGCTCCATGCCTATTTCAGCGGCATTTTCAATCTGGCGGTTATTGCCGCCCATGACGGCGCACAGAGCGCCTGCCGCCATGGAACAGGCCACCCCGATTTCCCCCTGACAACCCACTTCAGCGGCCGAGATTGAGGCGTTCTTTTTATAGAGCATGCCAATGGCAGCAGCGGTGGCCAGAAAGGTCACAATACCCGCTTCACTGCTGCCCGGAACAAAACGATCGTAATAGGCCAGAACCGCCGGAATAACACCGGCTGCACCATTGGTTGGCGCGGTAACGACACGACCACCAACGGCGTTCTCTTCATTGACAGCGATGGCAAACAGGTTGACCCAGTCCATGACTTCCAGGTGATCCTGCTGGTCTTCCGGGCGGTTCAACAGTTCCTGATGCAGCTGATGTGCACGACGATTGACGTTCAGGCCGCCGGGAAGTACCCCGGTTTGCTCACAGCCACGGTTGATGCAGCGGTCCATTACCTGCCAGATATTCAGCAACGCTGGTTGGATCTGGTCAGATCTTCCCAGATGTTGTTCATTCTCCAGGACAATTTCACCAATGGAGAGTCCGGTTCTGTCTCCGATATCCAGAAGGTCCTGAGCGTTATTGAACGGAAAGGGGACCTGAATGTCCGTTGCCGAAGTTGTCTGTTCGGTTTCCTCTTCATTCAGTACGAACCCTCCGCCCACGGAGTAATAATTGTCATGAAAAAGCTCAAGGCCTGCTGCATCAAAAGCTCTTAGCGTCATACCGTTAGGGTGCTTGGCAAGCGAGTGACCATGCAAAAAGTGAAGGTGTTGATCTTCAATGAAAGGAATCGGATATTGGTTAGCAAGTATCAACTCACCGGTGCTGCGGACATTGTTGATCAATGCCGGAGCCTGGTCAGGATCGAGCTGGTCCGGTTTTTCACCCATAAGGCCCAGCATCACGGCCGTGTCGGTGGCATGACCTGCACCGGTCATGGCCAGGGAACCGTAGAGCTCAATACGAATCTGACGGGTATTCTCAAGCTGCCCCTGTTGGAGCAGGGCGTCAAGGAAGCGGTTGGCGGCTACCATTGGACCCACCGTGTGGGATGAGGAAGGGCCTACACCAATCTTGAACAAATCGAGAATACTTAAGCTCATCGCCATGACTCCATTTGTTGGTATATTTTTGTGATATCTGCTTTCAGGGCTATTTTTTTGTTATTTATCAAAAGGAAGATGGTCATAAAGAGCCATTAACAGAGAGCAGCCTGAAACCAGGCATCAATGGGTTATTAACGGGTTTTGACCAGATCACTGAATTCCTGACGGCAAGCGTAACAATACCTTCCTCCCACATCAATAAACAAGTTTTCAATAAGAAACAAATTTTCACAGCGACCTGATGGTGATGGTAAAAAGTTGCTTGTAGGCCCTCTCCTGCCAAAATGCCAAATTTTGCCAATATCTGCTAATATTCAGTCATAAAATGATAAAGGAGACAATTATGGCCACACTCAATATTTCATTACCCGACCAGCTCAGAGACTGGGTTGCCCAGCAGGTTAAACAAGGCGAATACTCAAGCGCCAGCGACTATCTGAGGGACCTGATCCGTAACGACAAACGCCAGCAAGAACAGTCGGCCAAATGGTTAAAAGGGCATCTGGAGCCCATCTTGAATACACCGGAAGACGAGTTTCAATCACTCAACGCTGATGACATCAAGGCAAGAGCCAGAAAGAGACTGAACAATTCCGGAGGTGATGAGTGAGCGAACTCTACCGCTTTCACCCGGTAGCCATTGCTCAGCAGGAAGAAATCTGGCTCTTTACCTACAAACTGTATTTGTAAAATCCTCCGATGGTGCGCAATCGGAAGTTTTATACGTCCTGTCTATTTTGCACAGCAGTATGGACATACCAGCACGTTTAAATGAGTTGCTTGATGAGTTACAGAAAGCAGCCTGCGGGATAGGAGTGCTTCTTTCTCAGGTGGTTGATGGGGCGGCGATGTTGGGACGAAGTTCAAGATTCAAGACACCGATTTCCTAAACTGACTGCTTGAAATAAACTACATTGTAGTTACACTTTGTTGAATGAAGCACCTTACCTTTGAATGGGATGATGATAAGTCCCGTAGTAATCTCAGAAAGCACGGTATCAGCTTTGATGAAGCCAGAACTGTCTTTTTTGATGAGAATGGCTTGCTCATAGGCGACCCGGATCACTCGGGAATGGATGACCGTTTTATCCTTCTTGGTATGACTGCAAGCCTGAAAATTTTAGTTGTCTGTCACTGTTACCGAATGGATGAGGTGATCCGGATTTTTTCCGCGAGGAGTGCAACCAAAAAAGAAACCGACATCTACACAGCGAGAATGAAGCCATGAGAGAAGAGTATGATTTTAGTCAGGGCGAAAAAAACCCTTACGCCAAGAAGCTGAAAAAGCAGATGACCATTCGCATTGATGAGGATGTGATTGATTATTTTAAAGCTCTCTCTGACGAAATGGGGATACCCTATCAGAGTCTGATTAATCTCTACCTTAAAGATTGTGCTGCCAATCAGCGGAAACTGTCGATGTCCTGGCGGTAGCTTCAGCAGAAACCAGTCTCGGGTCTTGAATCTTGCAGTCTATTCTCGGTCAGCCTCCTAAGTAACTGCCCGAATCGTTCCGTTTAATCCCTGATGATTATCCCACGGGCAGGTGCTAGAATCCGGCCAGACTTTCAGCCGGGAGCTTTCTCAGAGCATCTTTTCCAGCGCACCGACATAAGGTAGTTATCCTTGCCCGTACTGTGTTAAGAGAGCTACCTGAGATTGACCCACGCCCTATTGAACCACTATCTATCAGGAGCTCCACTTGCTTTCCCGATCTCTGAAGCGATCATTGATACCTGCCATCATTGTGCTGGTGGCGGTATTTCTGGTGTTGAGTACGCGGCCCAGGTTGAATAGCTTTCAGGGGCAGGTTATGGGAACGACCTATAACGTCAGTTATGTAGCGACTCTGTTCAGTCATCCGGTAAAGGATGTGTCCGCTGTAGTTCAGGATGCCCTGGCTGATGTGGATCAACGGATGTCAACCTATAAGCCTGACTCTGAGCTGATGCAGTTTAACCGGGCCCCGGTAGGGGAGCCGTTTAAACTGTCCGGTGATATTGTTCAGCTGGTTCAGCAAGCCAGGGCGATTTCTGATCTGTCGGATGGAGCCTACGATATTACCGTAGGCCCCCTGGTGAACCTGTGGGGCTTTGGCCCGACACAATGGGTTGCCGTCAACGACAGTCACGAGGATAGTGACTCCCGCTCGCTGGCCAATGCTCCGGAATTTGTCAAATGGATAGAGGACCAGTATCCGGGCCATATTCCCGAGGCAACCGCTATTCAGGAAGCCCTGGCCAACGTTGGTTATCAGAGTCTGAAAGCGGATCCTGAAGGCTCAACCCTGACCCGTGAAAAGGCGTTGTTTGTTGATCTGAGTTCCATCGCCAAGGGCTATGGTGTTGATCAGGCGGCAGCGGCTCTCAGGGCTCAGGGTATTGAGGACTTTATGGTAGAGGTTGGTGGCGAAGTGCTGGTTCAGGGTGTCAAGCCGAATGGCAACCCCTGGCGATTGGCGGTGATCGGTCCTGAAATGGGAAAAAACGGCGTATCAGCATTGGTTGAGCCTCTGGACAAGGCGCTGGCAACCTCTGGTGATTATCTGAATTTTTTTGAAGTCGATGGCAAGCGTTACTCGCATACCATTAATCCCGTTACCGGCTGGCCTGAAGCCAAGCGGGTAGCGGAAGTGGCTGTCATTGCCGATACCTCGGCCCGGGCCGATGCCCTGGCCACCATGTTTATGGTGCTGGGGGATGAGAAAGGACTGGAACTGGCGAACAGGCTGGGTATTGCGGCACGTTTTGCCTATTATACCGATGAAGGATTTGCAACGGTAACCAGTGACGCCTTTAAGCCTTACCTGGTTCAACAGCCATGAACAACCTTGAGCGGGAAATAGCGCTTCAATAAACAGGTTCCGTGTATCACCTGACCATTTCATGGTAAATAATGGAGGAATCAGTCATGACCATTATGCTGATTACATTTTGTACTTTTCTGGTACTCATTGCGGCTATGGCAGTGGGTGTGATTTTTGCCAATAAGCCGATTAAAGGCTCCTGTGGTGGCCTTAGTAATCTTGGCCTGAAGGACAGCTGTGTCATTTGTGGCGGCGGCGACAAAACAGATCCTCTTTCCGAGGTGAATGATGACCTGTTTTATGACGCGACGGCTGCAAATAAGAGTGAAAAGGCGTAATCGTTTCTGGTTACGTTTGTTTTTTTGTTGGTTGTAGGCACCAGTGACAGCCTCCTGGTGTAAAGCTTTTTGGGCACTCAAAGTATAAGCTGTAAAAAAGAATAAACAGATAATGTTTTGGAACCGGGGGAATCGAATAAATGGGTGTCAGTAAATACGATTTGGTCATCCTTGGGTCGGGGCCTGCGGGTGAGGGGGCGGCCATGAATGCCGTCAAGCTTGGTAAAAAGGTCGCTGTTGTTGAGCAGTTTAACTTTGTCGGTGGCAGCTGTACTCACCTGGGTACGATTCCATCCAAGGCTCTGCGCCACTCTGTCAAACAGATCATGGATTTCAATACCAACTCCATGTTTCGTGAGATTGGTGACCCCCGCTGGTTCAGTTTTCCCAAAGTATTGAAAAGGGCGGAATCGGTGATCCAGAAGCAGGTACAGTCCCGGACCATGTACTATGCCCGGAATCGCATTGATCTCTACTTTGGCCGTGGTGTCTTTATTGATGAGCACACTCTGGAGGTGACTGAGCCCAGCGGGAATACGGAGCGTCTGTTCGGGTCCAACTTTCTGATTGCCACCGGGTCCCGTCCCTACCACCCACCCGGTGTCGACTTTCACCATCCAAGGGTTTTTGATAGTGATTCCATTCTGGAGCTGTCTTCTACGCCCCGACGCATGATTATCTACGGTGCCGGTGTAATCGGCTCTGAATATGCCTCGATATTCTCTGGTCTGGGTGTGCTGGTGGATTTGATTGATACCCGTGAGCGGCTGCTGTCGTTTCTTGATAAAGAGATTTCCGATGCCCTGAGCTATCAGCTGCGCAAAATGAACGTCATTATCCGTCATAATGAAGAGTTCCAGAAACTTGAGACCATGGATGATTGCGTGGTGCTGCACCTCAAGTCGGGCAAGAAACTCAAGGCCGACATGTTACTCTGGGCCAATGGCCGGACAGGCAATACCCAGGCAATGGGGCTGGAAATGATCGGCCTTAAGCCCGATGGCCGTGGGCAGTTAAGTGTTAATGAAAGCTATCAGACCTCATTACCCCATATTTATGCGGCGGGTGACGTCATTGGCTGGCCCAGTCTGGCCAGTGCCGCTTATGACCAGGGACGCTCGGCGGCGGCACACCTTTGTAACAGTGAGGACTGGCACTTTGTCAATGAAGTGCCTACGGGGATCTACACCATCCCGGAAATCAGCTCTGTGGGTTGCACCGAAGAAGAACTGACGGCAGATGCCATTCCCTATGAAGTGGGCAAGGCGTTTTTCTCCAGGCTGGCCAGGGCTCAAATCACTGGCGAGGTGGTCGGCATGCTGAAGATTCTTTTCCACCGGGATACCCTGGAAGTGTTGGGCATTCACTGTTTTGGTGACCAGGCTTCGGAGATTATCCATATCGGTCAGGCGGTGATGCGGCAAGAGGGCAAGGCCAATTCACTCCGTTATTTCCTGAATACCACATTTAACTATCCGACCATGGCGGAAGCCTACCGTGTTGCTGCCCTGGATGGGCTGAACCGATTGTTTTGATCCTGCTTAATTGGCTTCTCATCTCAGCAGTGCCCGGAGTACGGCTGCTTCCGGGCGCTGCTGAAATTCCGGAACACTCTTTTTAGCCTGACCATCCAAACAGAGGGTGATTCTGTTTGTTATACTAAGAACGTTTCTGAGGCAGGACTTGAATTTTGCTTTTATGCAAAGACCTGCCACTGCTTCCCGCCTTCTCTTTTTGCCGCCTTTTTCTCTTATCACCGTAAACGACCAGAGTTGTGAACCATGAAAGACTTGCCCCCAGCTTTCGTGACCCCGGCTTTCAACATTTACCGGGACCTCGCTACCAGCCTGCGAGAAACAATGGCTCAACGACAGGTGTGGCTGGTTCTATTGATATCTCTACTATCCCTACAGCTCACTTTTGCAGATATTCCCAAAGGCAACCCTCAGCCTAACGCCGCAGGTGTGGTCACCCTGCGCGGCTGGGACGCCAAACTGGGGGCAGGTATCACCTGGGAAGCAAGCGCAAAGTACTTATTGTTCAGCGGAAGTTCCGCTGGTTCTCAAGCAGAATGGACAATCAAAGGTCTGGAGAACATTTCTTACGATGTGAACCTTTTGCTCAGAAATGTCCCTGCCAGCTCTGCAGGTAAGAGCGTTCAGTTACAAATCGGCCCGGAAGCGCTTCAATTTACTCTGGCCCAGACAAGTGGTGATCTAACCAGTATCAAATTAGGTACAGCTACGCCTGGCGAAGGAGAGCACACAGCATTTTTAAAAGGATTAGACGACTACAATGACAGCTTGATGGAAGTCTATCGTATCGTCTTGACTCCAGTTAACATCCAGCGGTGGTGGAATCCCCTTGGCCAGACGTGGGAGACGAAGAGGCCCCCTTTAATGCTCGGAGCCCAATGGTATACCGGCAATGGTAACTTCGACACGCCATCGCCAATGAAAGATGTGGATGATGTCCGTCTTAACCGTAAAGGCTATGCAATTGTAACCACCGAGAAACTTAGAAAAAATCTGACAAAGTTAAATGACTTTATCGCCCATAAAGAAGCCATCGGCTTTACTGTACATGTTGTCACTGAAAAAGATCACGGTGGCGGTCATGGTGCCTATGCGGCGGATAACATACGTACCTGGTTGCGTAATAACTATCAGAGCAAGGATATTCTGTATGTCCTTATGGTCGGTGATCCCGATATTTACCGGGGCGATGTGCCGATGGCCATTGCCAAAGGCGGTATCTCACGCTTTGAACGCCAGGCCAAAGTCGATGCGGGTGAAGTCACAGATTGGTACGAGTATACCTATGGGGTAGCGGCTACTGATCATTACTACGTGGACCTGGTGAATGAAACGATTGATGCCGATGGCGATGGCATTCTTTACAGTAATGGCGATTGGGGTAAAGGGCATTCAGGGCAGTGGAATGTCCTCGTTGGTCGTATCCAGGTGGCGGGTGAAGGCAGTCAGTTTGGCAAATACAGTGATGTGGATGCGATCTTGCAGAAGTTTATCGACTACGAAAACGAGGCCGATACCACCTGGCGCTACAGACCGGATATCAATGACACAACCTGGAATATCAATGCCGCTCTCTACGAATTTGCAGGCGTTGAGTATCGGGTTCGCGGAGGTGTTGTTGGCGATGGTCATGTGCCGACGGATTTCCAACAGTGGCAGAATGATCACTTCCTGACCAACTACGATATTGGCTATATCCGTACCGGTGGCCATGGTACACCCACCTGGACACAAGGCGGCCTCAGTGTCGATCTCTCACGCAACCATGGTAACAATGTCCGCCCGTACTTATCTGAGATCGGCTCCTGTGAAGCGTGTGAAGTTGGTTTCGACAATAACCTTTGTGCCTCCCAGTTGCGTTATGGTTCCATTGGTGTCATGGGAGGGACTCGCCCGGTGGCGTCACTTGGCAAAAATAATGGTGTTGGTGAACCGTTCTACCGTCATAGCCGCTTCGATATTTTCACCAAAGGTGAGCCCATGGGACTGGCACATTGGCATAGAATGTGTGATGGTCATCGGAGTCTCACAGGAAGTGATATTCTCTGGACACTCAATGGCGATCCGTCCATCCAGGTGATTCCACAGGCGATGAAGCCAACGTACCCGATCATCGCCCGCCCGACGCAGGAAGTCGTCTATGACTGGGATGGTAATGGCAAATTACCACATCAGGAATACGACATTACCAACAACACAGATGTAAATCAGACACTGGTAATTCAAACAGACAGTCCGTGGTTAAGCCTTGACAGGACATCTGCTTCATTGGCAGCAGACGAGACAATCACTGTCACTGCTACAGCGAATACTGCCGCCGTGAACCTCGATGAAGGTCAGTCAGTCGCTCATATCGATATCAAGGAAACCGGTGGTTATACCACAACCCGGAAATTCAATTTCTTTAAACGAACACCGCACGTCGATGGCTTAATTGACTTCGATCATGTTGCTTCAGGCCAGTCACAAACCCTGGGTTCTGGTGGCACTACAGTAGCAGTCAATGAGGCCGCTGTCGTTTCCGGTGGCGTCAGTGGCAAGGCGTACGACACATCTATCGACACCCATGGCCTGGTGATCGGCAATGATGTAATACCTTCTGTACGCCATCACAGCATGACACTCTCTTTTTGGTTTAATCCTGCGAATGCGATCACTGCTAACGTCAATTTGCTCCACGGTTCTTATGGTAAAGAGTCGCTCAACATTGATATCTTCAACCATGGCGCTGGCATTAAAATGCACTGGCCGTCTTCACAATTGGCCGGTGCCATCGAGTGGAATGAGATCAATGCCAAATACACCAATGAAGGGGCCGTAGACATTGCAACAGGAACCTGGCATCAGGTAACCATGGTCCATGAATATGGTGGTATCAACAAACTCTTCTTCGATGGTCAGCTCGTCGATTCCGCCACCCACGTGGGCTATACCTATAACTTTAACAGTCTGACTTTTGGTAAGGGCTTTAACGGGCTCATCGATGAGATTCAAAGCTTTAACTATGCCCTGAATGACGCTCAGGTCACTGCCAATTATCAACGGACCAAACCAGTCCCGATTGCTCCGGCTTATAACGGTATTGTTGCTGCGGGAGATGTTCAATTTGACTGGACAAGCGTACACGATGCGGCAGGCTACGAACTCTTTGTCAGTTCAAACAAAACGGATGTTGATAACCCGGACAGTGGCTTGATAGCGGCCTGGACTGGCAGCCCTACTGAAGTTGTACAGACAGTTAACGACAACGACCAGGTTTTCTGGCGTGTGGATGCAATTATGGCTGACGCCAGTCGTATCCGGGGCGATACCTCCAGCTTCCGAAAAGTGGCTTCTGGCTATGTGGCTCATACCAACCAGGCTCCGGTGATCACTCAGTCAACCATTGACCTTGGTACGATTGAGGGAAGTAAACCCTTTGGACCTGTTGATCTCAGCCAATACTACAGCGATCCTGAGGGAGGTGAACTCCTCGTCTTCCATAAAAATACGGCCACTGGTACTTATGGGCCATGGGGTGGTGCCTTTTCAGCGGGTTTGAACGTTCATGGTAGTGGTCAGGTCTACTCTAATGAGGGGGTAACGAATGCTGATGCACAGACCATAAACCTCAAGGTTGTCGATGACCGGGGTCAGGAAACATTCTTTGACTTGAATTACCAGGTTGAGCAGGCTCCGAAATTCACCAGCAATGCTTTTCTGGTAATGGAGGATACGGCGGTCAACACTGTCGTTATGACGCTCACTGCAACGGATGCTAACCGTGGCGACACAACCGTCATCTATTCTGCAGTGGGCGGTGATGGACTCAGTCATTTCGCAGTTGCCCCTGATGGAACTGTGACCTTAATAGCGGCTTTGGACTTTGACCTGAAACCTTCATACAGCCTTGTTGTCAGTGCAACCGATGAACATGGTTACTCTTCTGAACAGACCTTTACCATTTCAATTGGCAACACCGTGGGGCTGCCGCTGCTTACTACTCATTCGACGTCTTTTGCAGGCGCTACGCTGACCGACTCTGGCTTATCTGCGGATATCCCTGATAGCTCACTGGCTTCTATTACCATCGATGAGGTTAATGATCGTCTCGACATTACCACTATGGGCAACACGGATATGTGGAAGGCACGTAACAATGGCCCTATTGCTTATTTTACAGCACCCGCCTCTGAGTCCTGGGCAGTGGAAACAGAGCTCGAACTGAACACCGCACAAAATCGTCAAATTGCAGGCCTTACTGTCTATGCGGATGAAGATGGTGCACAACCGGTATTCTCCTATGGCCTGGACTACTGGAGTGGCCGTGATGGACTTATTAACCTTCAAGGCCTCGGTACCAATAGCCCGCTTATTAACGTCAGTGCCAACGCTTCTGGCAAGGTCAAACTGCGTATGGAAGTGATTGAAAATGGTAATGGCTTCGGGGTTGACAGGTACACATTCTTCTATGATCTTTTGGATGGTAATGGCATGCAGAAGCTCACATCTTATGGCTTCGCAGTAGACAGAAGCCGTATTGGCCTATTTCTGAAAACGGAGTATGGACGTACAGCATACTTCGATAACTTTGAGGTTTCTGAAGGTACCATGCCAGCGCCAGTAAAATGCACTAAAAAGCTCAATATCGAGTACTTTTTCATTCAAAATGAAGAAGGTAATAAATCAGATGGATATTAATACAACAAAAATACAGCCAAATCAGACTCCATCAGATGAATCATCTGGCGCTATTGGAATAAATCCTGCTAAAGATATAACGTTCAAGCAGTTCGATGTTCATCAAGTTGATCACCGAGACGTTTCTTCCACATCAACTGCAAGGAAATGTAACTATCTCACCAAAAGAAATAGACCGCGTATGACCTATGATCAGCATAGGCGAATGGCTAGCCTTAGAGAAAAACATCGTGTCAGTAAAATTAACGACGCCTTCTTAGTACTTAAAAATAAAATTCCCGGAGGGGCTGAACAGTCATTAACAAAAGTACAGATATTAAGACAGGCATGTGTATACATTAGAGCCCTTGAACAGCAGCTCAGAAATCCTCCCGGACCTTTCTGATTGCTTGAATGGAGCTATCGTTGAAGCGCAGCAGGGGATAACGGTTTGAAGGTTTGATCTGCAGTTGAGAATCACACAGGGCGTTGCTAAGGTAAGAATGATTATTCTGGTCTCGCTCCCTTTGACGATTTTTTGCGTTCTGTGTATCGGGATCACTCTGGTAGCGGCTCCTTCTCTGCTCTATGCAAGTGGAATCATTGTGAAGTTTTTGGTCCCCAGCGTAATTTCTGATTGCGCTGCTTTGGACGCAAATTATAGAGCTGGTAAGCTGGCTCTTCGCGAAGTTTCCTTTGGTGCTCAATTATTGAAGCGTTACCATCAGTCATTTCTTCTGTCTGGTGGGGGGGGATCAATTGTCGTTTCGATCAGGTTTGGTGGGTTAACTACAGCAAAAGGCTTTAAATCTGGTGGGTTGGGTAACTGATAGTCTGGACTCTAATGACTTATTGTGGTTGGCTCCCTGACCTCAGGCTCGCTCCCCGATAAGCAAGCCTGCTGAGTACTACCGGTGTCTGTTATTGATGCTCGACTTTAGAGTTTTATAAGCACAATAGTTCCGGCGCATAATCTGCTAAAAGCAACCATCCCCAACGACGAAATTCGAGATGGTTGCCATGCTCACTTCAGATCATCAAGTAATCCTCAGGGAGCTCGCTTTATATACAACCTTTCTTGCCGGAGCGCTATCATCAATCGCAGTACCAACGTTCTGCGAACTGCTGTTCGGTTGCATGCTTTCAGCCGAAGGCTTTGTTACACAGGCGTTGTTAACAATGGATTTTCATTGTGTGTGGAGCAGCTACCACCACTGGCTATCCCAGGGCAAGTGGCAATGGAAGAACCTGGCGCGCCGCTTGATCCGTCTGGTCTGCTCCAAAGCTCCGGAAAATGAGCCTGTTGTTTTGGGACTCGATGACTGGGTAATCGAACGGTTTTCCGACAAAGCCCCTGCTTGTCGTACACATCATCAACACAGCAAGAAACGTAACCGGCCGACGTATATCTGGGGGCAGTGTTGGGTCTCCCTGGCCGTCATATTTGAACGGGCTGCAGATGAAGTATTTACCGCCGTACCGGTGATCTCATTTCCGGCACCAGCTTCAGGTAACACCAGCAAACTGAAAATTGCCGTTGCCATGCTCAGGGTGGTACGCAATGAGGTGAAGGATCGGGTGCTACGCCTGCTAACCGATTGCTGGTATATGAACTGGACACTGATAAAGCCAGCTCTGGAAATGAACATAGAAGTTGTTGGTCAGATACCTTCAAATCGGGCTCTCTATGCTTTGCCGCCAACACCCACCGTAAAGAAACGAGGGCGCCCCAAAAAGTACGGCATCAAGATGACGGCAGAGCAGGTCAAAACACTGCCGGAAGAAAAAGCGACAGTATGGATGTACGGCAAATTTCGCAAAATACGTTATCGCACCCTGATCTGTCGCGCCAGATTCCTTCAAGGTCATGAAGTACGCGTCGTCTGGAGTCGCTTTGAAAATGACAAAGGTCTGACCGAAAGCAGAATATTCATCTCGACCAATCCGGAACTTGAGGTGCTTCGTGCCTACTCCCGGAGATGGCCAGTAGAGCCAATGTTTCACCAACTCAAACATACTTTTGGTTGTTGCCATTTATGGCAGCAGAAATTACGAACACTGCTTCGGTGGATGCATTTGAAAATGGCAGGCTATGCATTATTGCAGTTGTTAACCGTTTGTAAAAATCAGGCATGTCTGAATATTTCCCGGATACCCTGGAGAAGCCCGGATACAACCACTGCGGGCATGATGAGAATTGCTCTTTCAGGAATTATTCCGAGGTTCTCTATTCGCAAGGGCTGGAACAGATATGAGCAAAAATATGAGTTCAATTTTACCGATCTGATCGACCAGTTAATACCGGATAAGTCGGAAGCAGCATAACCAAAGGCTTTCAGACAAAAAACGGAAGTAAGAACGAACTTGGAAAAACAGTTCACTGGTTTCGGCTTGCTTTATTATAGAAAGCTGACCGAATCATCGTTTTATACAGACTCTAAAGTCGAGTATATTTCAAGACCGCTATTTTTTATAGAAGTTCCCAGCCTTTCGCAATCCAGTCATCAGTTAGTTAACTGAAACTAACTTTTTACTTTGCCTGTTAACCACTCAGGATAAAAGGGTTCGAATGGGATTGTAAATATTCCTTCAGTCTGATAACTGAGCAGTGATGAAGGACGTTGATGATAACTCTGCTTTTTTTGTCGTAGCGGCTGACTCTTCTTTTTCCCTCGCTACTTGTTCACTAAAGCCTTTATTTATGGCTGATCGATAGGCGTATGATTTTGCATTTTTTATGGACTGGGAAATCCTTTTTTCCCTGGATAAGGCGTACCTGGCCAGTTTTCTGGCCTTGGCCGCCTGGCCCTTTTCGGATGCTTCGTATTTGGCCTGGCTCACCTTGCGATTATCGGATGCATTGTATCTGGCCCTGGCCGCCCTGCCTTTTTTGGATGCGGCGTATTTGGCCTGGCTCTCCTTGCCATTATCGGATGCAAGGTATCTGGCTTTGTTTGCCTTGCCTTTTTTGGATGCGGCGTATCTGGCCTGGGCCGCCCTATGCTTAGCTTTTGCGATGCATTTGTCTTTGCTGTCCTTGCCTTTATCGGGTGCGGCGTATTTGGTTTTGCTCGTTTTGCCCATTCCAGAAGTGCATGCCCCTTCATTGGGAAGGGGCAGAGCTTCACCAAAATCATAAGATTCCGTTGATTCTAGCCTGACATAAACAGGAAAAGGAGATTTCAGTGTTTGGACAGGCATGCCTTGATAGGTGGGTTGCTGTTCATTTTTGTCATGCTGGTACGTTTGTTGAAGTGAATTCGAATTGAGTCCGGAAAACGCAATATGGAAGGGTGGTAATTTACTAGAGTGATGCATTGAATTATCAAATTACAGCATTAAAGTTTAAGACCACCCTTTATCATAAAAGTTCCTTCCCACTACAACCCATTCAATATTTATGTCAAACACACATAGAAATAATAGCAATTCGGGCTATTTGGCGAGGTTTACTTGAGGCCGGAATGATAAAGGGGGGCGAGCCCCCTTTACTGGTTAAGCGGCAGTATCAAATATCAGCAGCCAGTCGGCAGCCCTGGTTGATTGCCCGCTTGGCATCCAGCTCAGCAGCCACATCCGCTCCGCCAATCAGATGCACGGTCTTGCCGCTGATGCTATCAGCGAGTTCGCGCATGGGCTCCTGGCCTGCGCAGATAACGACGCTATCCACATCCAGCACCTGAGGCTCCCCGGCAATGGACAGGTGCAGACCCTGATCATCCACCTTGTGGTACTCACAGGCTGGTACCATGCGCACCCCCCGGTTAGCCAGTGATGAGCGGTGAATCCAGCCGGTGGTCTTGCCGAGGTTTTTACCGGGCTTGCTCTTTTTCCTCTGCAGCAGAAAGACTTCTCTGGAGGATTTTGGGTGCTCACTTTCGGTCAGCAGGCCACCGCGATTTTCCAGGGTCATATCCACCCCCCACTCTTTCATAAAGGCGGGAATATCAAGGCTGCTGGATGGGCCTTCCTGGGTAATCAGTTCGCACAAATCAAAACCGATACCGCCAGCGCCGATAACGGCGACCTTGTTGCCCACAGGTGCTCCCTTGAACACATCCAGATAACTCAGTACCTTGGCGTGATCAATACCTTCCAGCTCCAGACTTCTGGGGGTGATACCCGTGGCGACGATGACTTCGTCAAAGTCACTGTTTTCCAGCTCTTCTGCCGTTACTCTGTGGTTGAGCTTCAGCTCGACGCCGGTCAACTCGATCTGTCGTTTGAAGTAGCGCAGGGTCTCTTCAAACTCTTCCTTGCCAGGTACGGTTTTCGCGATATTGAACTGTCCACCAATTTTGTCTGCCGCATCAAACAGTGTGACGTTGTGACCACGATAGGCGGCTGTGGCGGCAAATGCCATGCCGGCAGGACCTGCGCCCACCACGGCCAGCTTCTTGGGTTTGCTGGTTGGCAGATAGTTCAGCTCGGTTTCATGGCATGCTCTGGGGTTTACCAGACAGCTGACGGGTTTCATATAAAAGACATGATCAAGGCAGGCCTGGTTGCAGCCAATGCAGGTATTGATTTCATCGGTTCTGCCTTCCGCCGCCTTGTTCACCCATTCGGCATCTGCCAGCATAGGGCGGGCCATGGACACCATGTCGGCATCACCACGGGCCAGAACTTCTTCTGCGGTTTCCGGCATGTTGATCCGGTTGGAGGTGATGACCGGAATACTGATTTCGTTACGAATTTTTGCCGTTACCCAGGTAAAGGCCGCTCTTGGCACCATTGTCGCGATGGTGGGGACACGGGCCTCGTGCCAGCCAATGCCGGTATTAAGAATGGTGGCACCCGCCTGTTCAATCTCTTTGGCCAGTTCAACAATTTCATCCCAGCTACTGCCGCCTTCAACCAGATCCAGCATGGAGAGGCGGTAAATAATGATGAAGTCCGGGCCTACTCTTTCCCGGGTCTGTCTCACCATGGCTACCGGCAGGCGAATGCGCTGACGGTATTCTCCACCCCATTCGTCCTGTCGCTGGTTGGTACGATTAGCAATGAACTGGTTGATGAAGTACCCTTCAGACCCCATGATTTCCACGCCATCATAGCCTGCTTCTTTTGCCAGGGCCGCAGAGTTGACAAAGCTCTCGATCTGCTCGTCCACCTCTTCGGAGGTCAGTTCTTTAGGTTTGAAAGGATTGATAGGTGCCTGAATGGCACTGGGAGCAATGCATTTTGGGTGGTAGGCATAACGGCCGGTATGCAGGATCTGCATACAGATTTTTCCGCCAGCCTTATGCACGGCGTCTGTCACCAACTGGTGGTGCTTTACATCATCCATGGTTTCCATGGTGGCAGCACCGGGCATACCCCCGCTCTCCTGATTCGGCGCAATACCGCCGGTCACAATGAGTCCTACACCGCCGACTGCGCGTTCGGCAAAATAAGCCGCCAGTCGTTCAAAACCGTTGGGCCGTTCTTCCAGGCCAGTATGCATGGAGCCCATCAAAACCCGGTTTTTCAGTGTGGTGAAACCCAGATCCAGCGGTGCCAGAAGATGTGGGTAGGGGGTAGTCATTTTTATAATCCTTCTTGTGATTCGACGCCTCATCAAGCCCGGGTATTTCATAAACTGCCCCGAATCTCGCGCAGGACTTTGTCGCTCTAAGGGATTTTGTGAGGGAGCGCCGTACCGGGGAGTACGGTCGACCGAGCAAAACTCCCTTAGAGCGACAAAGGACAAGCGAGAGCGGGAGCACGTTTATGAAATATCCGGGCTAGACGCTGTCAAGATAAAATGGTAATTTGACACTGTCAAGATAATTTGTATTGTCTCTGGACTGCACCATTTATACCAGACAGCGCACGGGCATTAAACGACATATGACTGGCAGAAAATCCTACCACCACGGCAATCTTCACCAGGAGCTGCTTGAAGAGGCAACCCGGATGATCGGGGAGCAGGGGGTGGATGGCATTTCCATGCGCGCGCTGGCGGAGCGGGTAGGGGTCTCCAGAACCGCCGCTTATCATCATTTTAAAGATAAGAATGCGCTGCTCTGTGCCATCGCCGAGCAGGGGTTTGAAAAGTGGCAGGCACACTTTGCACAACAGATGCATGAGCAGTCAGGGGACATGAATGGCTGGTTAAAGGCTTTTGTCCACGCCTATCTGGATCTTTCCTGGAAGTATCCTGAGGAGTATGACCTGATGTTCGGTCGTCCGGTCTGGAAAAATGGTGAACCAACAGAGAGTCTGAGAGCGGCCTCTTTTGCCTGCTTTCAGCACTATGTTGATCTGATCCGCAGCTGGCAGGACAAGGGTAAGTTTTCAAAAGATATTGATGGTCTGCGCCTTGCCCAGGTGAGCTGGAGCATGTTGCACGGTATGAGCCGCTTATTGAATGATGGTATTTACCTGGATAGAAACTCCATTGATGCCATGTCGGACAGTGCAGTAGAGATGATACTGGCAGCGGCAACGGTATAAAAAAGTACATTTCCATGATGCACCAGGAAATGTGCATTATGACGGTTATTCTGGCAGTGGAGATCAAAAATAGTGCGCCCGATCTGGCGCAGTATGAGGTGTAAGAGGATCCGGTGTCGGTTTTCTTTCCGACCCGGTTTTGTTAAACCTTTTTATATTGAATTGGCGATAATAACTGCTTATCCAGGCAGATCAGATCATAGTGCTCCAGGCTCTTTTGCCGTAAATAATCTCGCACAGGCGTTGCTAATTTCATCAGTGGTTCAGATTCTCCTGTTTTAACTTTTTTAAAGCCAAATTTCTCATAGAAGGAAATAGCATCGTAGTCACTATTCAAGACTATGCCAGGGACTTTCCTGGACGCAGCAACTTCAATAATGGATTTCATCAACAACTTTCCAAGTCCATTACCTTGATAGGACTTTTTTACTGATAAAAGTTCAATAGATATTGATTCTTGATTAAGTTTAAATGACAGATAAGCAGCTGTAGTGGCAGCACTGATATCAATAAGTTCAATAACTCTTTTGTTGGAGTTTTTAGCTGTATCTATTTTTTTTAATGCTTTCTTCGCACCTTTAATAGGTGAGACTTTTAGATTTTTGGAGTAAAAATATTCTCGGATATATGATATGTCGGATACATTGGGTACAACGCTTATCTTATAACCTTTAAACCTGGCCTCTAAGATAAGGTTGTATGGTAGTGCGATGTCACTTACAGCTTTTGTGCAGGATGCAAGCTCAATTATGGGGTTCATATATTCAACTCCTGTAGAAGTTTATTTTGTAATGAGAGCTTATTTTGGTAGTTGGTCATCTGCTTTTTCATAAATTACTGACCTTTAACTACTTTTGGGTTCAAGGAGGAACTTTTGTAATCAAGGAGTGGTCTCAAGCGATGATTCAATAATTCAATAACTCAATAATCCAATGGACAGATGTAACGCAGGCTCAAATTGTTTTTCTGTTTCTTTCTGTTTACAGAATCCTCCAGAAACATCTTTAGTACCCTCTGGCGCTTCCAGTTCATGGCCAGGTGTGATGGGCTGTTCTATTCAGACACGTCATTCACTACATTATGCATATTTAAGACAGGGTATGATGAATCAGGGCATGCCATCTTCTCGGCGTCCGCTTGATGATTTCTCAATTTCTCAATTACCATCCCCTGAAAATGAGTCAGTGTTACCTCAACTGTCTCTGGAAGACATTGACCAAATTTTATCATGTGATTTTTCCCGTGAAACTGCTGATGATGACTTTGCATTCACAGATTTAACCTTGACAAACGTTCAGCCAATAGCGCAGAAATTACCCCCGATAAATCCATTGTTGAGTTTTTCTCAGCCGTCATCACGTCCAGTTGCTATGATTGATCCTTTAATTAAAGACACGCATGAGCAAATTACAACGAAAACCACTGAGTTTAACGCGCCTGAATCGTCCGGTTCTGTTGAACCTCAGCCCCTCACCCTCTCAGTAGCTCACCAGCAGACCGATGAAAAGAAGGCTTCCTTTGCGCCAGGGAAAAGAAGGTCTGCCAAGAAGACTTACCGTGAGACTGAGAAAGGAAGGGCTGTCCAGAAGGCGTACTGTGAGCGCGGGAAAGGCCAGGCGACCAGAGCCAAATACTTCGCATTCGATAAAGGCAAGGCGACCAGAGCCAAATACTTCGCATCCGATAAAGGCAAGGCGACCAGAGCCAAATACTTCGCATCCGATAAAGGCAAGGCGGCCAGAGCCAAATACTTCGCATCCGATAAAGGCCAGGTGACCAGAGCCAAATACTTCGCATCCGATAAAGGCAAGGCGGCCAAAGCCAAATACTTCGCATCCGATAAAGGCAAGGCGGCCAGAGCCAAATACTTCGCATCCGATAAAGGCAAGGCGAACAGAGCCAAAAACGATGCCAAATACACCGCAACTGTTAAAGGCAAGGTGACCAGGGCCATTTCAAATGCCAAGTCAAACGCCTATAGAGTAGCGCTAAACACAGGCTTTAGTGAAAAAGAAGCGAGGAAAAAAGGAGAGTCAGCAGCTGATGCAAAAAAAGCAGAATTATTATCAGTGGGTCGTTGCCCTGACTCCTGATCGCCTACCGGTTCCCACGATACTTTAATGCCGGATACCACATAGCGCTCAATCCGGGAAATACTCTGAATAAGGTTTCACTTTTCGGATGGTTACTTATCAGAAGTAACACTGATTTCAGTGCTCAATATATTTTTTTCACCGGGCATTAACAATGCACCCGATGCCTGGTCCTTCGCATAGCGGGTTGCCTCAACGCAAACCATTGTTTCATAACCATCGTCGTTCATATCACCCATATTTCTGCTGGTTTCTTTCCATGGGTTCCAGATAACGGCGGAGTTATGACCGGCATTAACAACATGGATAATGCGTTGATTACCCCGGTCATGGATGGCGATGGTGGCTTCCGGGGCGGTATAAATCCGGTCAATGGGTTGATTGATGATCAGGGCTTCTGAGGTTTCGCAGGGCAGATCATTTTGCAGGCTATCAAGGTAGGAAGTGCCGACACCGGTAATCCAGGTTTCAGTGGTTGCGGCAATATTGAAGTAGCTGTGCAAAGCACCACTCCATTGCCAGGGGCGCTCACCGGTGTTGATCATTTCCAGGTCTATACGCAGGGTTGCTCCCAGGGTAAAGGTGAGAACGGCACTGAAATCATGGGGCCAGATCTCTCGGGTCTGTTCGGAGGTACAGAGTTTCAGGCGAATGGTAACAGCCTGTTCATTTTCCCCGTGATCCAGCAACTGCCAGGGGCTGATTCGGGCAAACCCGTGCGAAGGCGCACTGACCGGGCCAAACCAGGGCCAGCAGACAGGAACGCCACCACGTATCGCTTTGCCTTGTGAGAAAATTGCTTTCTTGCTGAGCCAGATAACGTCCTGATGCCCGGTCGGTTTGTACTGAAGCAGATGGCCCCCGTGGAGGGATATTGCCGCCTCACATTCACGGCTCTGAATTTTCAGAATGGTCAGGCCATTCAGGCTATGCCTGGTAATGTTGGGGCTGAGAGTTGATTCGGTAGACAGGTCGCTGGTGAACATTGGGTGAACCATTTTTTTAGTAACAGTGCCGATTATGGAAAGTGGTAACAACTTACGTTTTTTCGTTGTGCCTTGTCAGGAAAAGCCGGGGCTCAAACAAAAAAACAGGTTACCGCAGGGGCTTTGCAGCTAAACAAGGTGTTATTCAGATGCAATGTCCGGGAAGGTACTCTGCAGAGGCGGCTGAAGCCAGTTATCGATAATCAATATAGCTTTATTCTTACAGTCTTCTATCACGCTTTTATCATCAACCTTCAGTGAATCAAGGGCTGTTTTTATTTTGGCAATGATTGGCTCACGCATGGCAAGCAGCTCATCCCTGATGGGCAGGGAAAGTATGCTGATCGATTGCAGGATATACAGGTCATCGGCTGCCAGGTCCGGCGCAAACAGAACCAGCCGGAGAACGGTAAGGGTCACCAGGTTTTCCACATTATCCAGTGTTTCCTGATCGATCACATTATCACTCTGGCGGTCAGTATCGATTGCTATGATTGCCTGATAATAGCTGTTGGCGATAGAGGTAATGATCTGGATCAGTTGCGTCCGCATATCCAGTTCCGGTTTGCCAAAATAGAATTTCTGGCGGCGAAAAGAGTCGGTCATTTCCTGGTTGGCAAAATTGACACCAACCATCTCTTCCTCCGGGTAGAAGGAGACGACATTGAGCATCTTCAGCCGGGACCAGGCGTAAATCTTCTTTCTTAATGAGTCAGTAGTACCATATTCAAAAATATTGACAAAAAAATGCGCCATCGACTGGCTGATCACATCCACCGTTTTTTCGTCATGGACCAGTGCTTTCACCATGGCCTGGGTTGAGAATCCCACGGCTGCCAGCAGGTAATCACCATAAGATGCCCACGTGTCCAGCACATCTTGTGATTTGGCTGTCATCTGTATGTCATGTTTAAGGCCCCAGCCTTGCAGCATTTTCAGGTAGATATTGCTGATGTCCTGTTTGGCAAATGCCGGATCCAGGGCTTTCAGGGCAGCGAAAACCTGCCGGGTAAAGTGTTCAATGTCACCCTGCTCCCTGAGTATCTCAAAGGCTGGGTTCAGTCGTGCTACTGCCAGGGTTTTCATCACCAGGTTGTCTTCCGTAAATTCGGCGTGAAAATAACGCTGGGTATAAGCAGCCAGGGCCAGTGTGGCCGCCGCCCGGGACTGTGGATAATGTTCCGGGTGAGCCAGCAGATGACTGGACAGGCTCCAGTAACGGGTGAGCAGGCCTTCCAGTGTGGCACGGTATGAGCGGCTGGTCTGGGCTTCAATGCTGAGCTTGCGGTTAAGGGCATTGACTTTGTTGGCCAGCTCGTCCTGGATCTGTTTATCCTCTGACGACAGAATGCCCGTGGTGCTGCCAATCCCGTTTTTGATCACCGTTTGCAGGTGCACAATGGCCGGTTCGCCCAGGGAACGCAGGCCAAATTCGAACATGGAGGTCAACAGGTAGTAAGACGCCAGATTCCAGTAGGGAGGATTGCCAGCCACTAGCCGCTTGACAGTCAGGGGTTCAAGGATGGCCACCAGTATTGAATAGCCCAGGGCAGTACCCTGGATGGTGATCGTGGATATGGTTTCCTTGTCCGGAAGGTAGCTCTGATACCAGGATTTGCTCGGGGCCCGTGGCCGTGGTTTCCCGGAAGGCAGTTGGGGAATCTGGCTGATCCATGGTATATCGGGGAATTCCGGCAGATCCTGTGCTGAACCATCCGGGGAGGAAAGCCTGAACCAGGTGGTCAGTTGCTGCTGATACCAACGCCTCACCTTTGAACTTGTTTTGTATTCAGGTTCCAGTATTTCCAGGGCCCTCACGACTTCAGGGATCAGTTCTTGATGATACAGTGGCCGAAAGGCCAGCAGGGTTGAACGGATCAGGCTGTCATCATTGGTAACTTCAACGTTTTCCCGATAATGCTGAACCAGCGCAGCGGCCAGCAAACCGGCACTGGCCTGGTCGTCATCGACCCTCTGCAGGTTGAAAGCTTCTGCCAGGTTGACCACCAGGGCCTCCAGGGCGCGCTGGGCATTGGAACGGGCAAAGTTGGGCTGTTCGGCCAGAATGGCAGTGGCATTTTTTTGCAGGGTGTTGAAGTAATGGTTGGCGAATTCCCCGGTGGGCGATGTCGAACTGCCTTTGCCGGTATCAATGGCCCCCCAGTTTTCCAGGCTGCGGCGGGAATTGGAGGAGAACCGTTCAATGTTTGCTTTGGTGGTTGCCATCCCGGTTACCCTGGCAAAATGGTCCACCACGGTGTAGACCACCGGTGTCTTCTTTTTGTCCAGGAAATGGAGAAGTACCGCCGGCACAGAGACCCCCATAATGAAAATGGCGTTTCTGATGTAGTGCTCAGGAACCCCCTTGAGGACGGACTGGATGACCCCGGGCCTGGTTCCCTTTTCGGACATGATGGCCATGCCCTCCAGTTCCTCTATGGCACCGTTTTCAAAGTCGCTGCAGTCTTGATAACTGATCTGCCACTGGTTCAGGAGATCGCAGTAACGCAGGTTAATCAATGTTGAGCGTCGGACCAGTGGATCCATGGTCTGTAGATGGCGCTGGATGTCGTTGCGAAACTCCGGAATATCGGACCAGTCAATATGGTAATTGAAATGGGTCCTGATGCTGTCAGCTCCGTCACTGGCCCTGGCTTCGGGATGAATGTAAACCATGGTCTGTACGGCGAGGGCAATCATGGCACTGGCCCGGTCATAATCGCCATCAGTCAAAGCGAGTCTGGCGGTGGAGGCGATGTTGTCCAGAATGTCCTGCAGACGGAAATAGGTTTTTCTCGCTTTCTGGGCATTCATGCTGAGAATGGAAAAGGTAAACAGAGAACGGAACAGGAGATCGGTTTGCAGATCATCGGTCTGCTTTTTCAGATGTTCGTCCGACAGCGTTTTGTAACTGAGGCTCTCCAGCCGGGCGCTGAGATTGTCGGTCAAATGCTGGCTGGTTGAACGCCGGATATTACTGCCGTGGATTTTCAGTAAGGTTTGGAGAAAGGTGTAATTATGCTGTTTTAAATAATTTTTACTGATGTTCAGGGCAATTTCTGAACTTAATGGCACCAGGCCCCAGGCAACCGCCGTTTTCAGAGTGTTCACCAGACGACTGATCTCCCCGTTTTTGCTTTGCTCCGCTTGCTTCTGCCGGTCAGTTTCAGCCTGATGAACCGCTGCAAAGACGCTGGTACCGGAATATGGCAGCAAACTTGCCATTAACAGGCATAAAAACATAAGAAGAATACGGTAGTAGCAATAACCTGTTTTCATTGAGATAAGAAACCGGAGTGATAAATATCTAACCACTCAAAATAGGCTGTAATGCGCCTGGTGGTGATAAATATTTGTTATTTATGTTTTGATTTTTTTTATAAGAGATTTTTTTATAAGAGCGAACGATGATTCAATGGGAGTTTTTTCTCCTGAATTTAGGGTTTTGTTGATTTGTTTGTCCGAATGTAACAACTTATAAAGTTTTTTATTTCGTTCTTTTTTTGAAACTGGTAATTGAATGAAATAACCATTATTTTTCTATTGTTGTTTCAGGGTTGAACAGAGAGGTCAGGGAGTCAATTCTCTTTGACAACCTCCCGCCGGTAATGGGCTGCATCTGGCTCGTGAACAGGTTTTCAGGCTGATAGTGGACTTCCGTGTTTGTTATTCGGCTTATTTTAGGCCGTATTAAAGGGGCGAGGTTATCTGTTTCGGAGGTTTCTGAATGAGTTCTGATCCTGAGTTCAGCAAATGGCGGAAACGGTTCTGGCCGGTTCACAGTCATGAGCTGAAAAAGCTTATCCCCATGATTTTGATGTTCTACCTTATTCTTTTTAATTATACGATTCTCAGGGACACCAAAGATACCCTGGTGGTCACCGGTGCCGGTTCCGGTGCCGAGATTATCCCATTTCTGAAACTCTGGGTTAATGTCCCTTTTGCTATCGGGTTTACCCTGATTTATTCGCGCATGAGTAACCTGGTGAGAAGGAATACACTTTTTTACCTGGTGATTACCACATTTATCCTGTTCTTTGTTTTCTTTGCGCTCTGGCTCTATCCCAACCGCGATACCCTGCACTTTCATGATACATCGGACTATCTGCAAAGTGTTTTACCACCGGGGTTCAAGGGGCTGATTGCGGTGATGCGTAATTGGACCTTCTCTCTGTTTTATGTCATGTCGGAGTTGTGGGGCAGTGTCTGCCTGTCGATGCTGTTCTGGGGATTTGCCAACCATATCAATACCATTGCCGAGTCAAAACGGTTTTATGCCCTGTTTGGCATGATGGGCAATCTGGCGCTGCCCACGGCAGGTTATTTTGTCTATATTGCCTCCGGAGTCAGGGAGAACCTGCCGGAAGGTGTGGATTGCTGGGGGTATTCCCTTAATCTGATGACCGCGGTTCTGACGCTGGGCGGGGCGTTGATTATTTTGATTTACTGGTGGATAAACCGTTATGTCCTGAGTGATCCCAGCTTATACCATCAGCTGGGTGCCCATGAGCCAGCTAATGAAAAACTGAGCCTGTCCCTGCGCGACAGCCTGAAAATGATTATTCATTCCAGATATCTCCTGTGCATTGCCCTGCTGGTGATCAGCTACGGGGTGTGCATCAACATGGTGGAGGTTACCTGGAAAAATCAGCTTCGTATGCAGTTTCCGGACCCGAATAATTACAACCAGTTTATGGGGCTGTTTTCAACCTGCACCGGGTTGGTGACGATCTTTATGATGCTGTTTCTCACCAATAATGTGATCCGGTATTTCGGCTGGACATTCGCGGCGCTGTGCACGCCGGTCATATTATTGGTCACCGGGTCCCTGTTTTTCTGTTTTGTCCTGTTCCGGGACTGGTTGCCTGAAAGCCTGATACTCTCCCTGGGGATTGCCCCGTTAATGCTGACGGTGATTTTGGGGGCAATTCAGAATATTCTGAGTAAATCGACCAAATACGCCCTGTTCGACCCCACCAAGGAGATGAGTTATATCCCCCTGACGCCGGAACAGAAGGTAAAGGGCAAGGCGGCAGTGGATATTATTGGCAATCCCACCGGGAAATCCACGGGTTCATTGATACAGCAGATATTGATGGTGGTGCTGGGGTCACTGTCTGCCATTGCGCCCTATGTTGCGGTGATTGTTCTCTGTTTCTTCGCAATCTGGATTGCATCTGCCCGGTCGCTGGGCAGGCGGTTCACGGAAATCACTGAGCAGAAGCATATGGAATAAGCATCATGCTGCTTTTTTTTGATTATGGCTCGACCTCAGCATAAAAAAGCTGGCAGCGCTTGAGTTCGGTAAGGTAACGGTCCCTGAATGATGGTTCGATATCGGAAACACGCAGCCAGCTGGTTACGGCATTGCCGGAACTGATGGTTGCTACTCTTGGGTCAACAATGCGACAACGGACATTCTCAAACGTTATGGTGTTTGCCCCGGGATGGGTGACCTCATGCACCTTATGCCAGGCGGTCAGCATTTGCCCGGCTAATGTGCGTACACCGGGCAAGGTGCTTTGGTGTATTTTCTGCCAGACCTGATCGTCACCCATGGTAAAAAACAGATCATCGGCCCCGAGTTCTCCTGCCCTGACCAGCTGTTTCAGGGCATCGGCTGTCCAGAGATAGAGAACCCGTCCCCAGGCGGTAACAAAAATATGCCGGTTCAGTTCAATACTGGCATCGGCGGTCAGCCGCGCGGATTCCAGGCTTTTGGAATACCAGTGTTGCGATAACGGGTCAAAGAACAGGTCTGCCAGGATAGCATCGACCTGTTGTCTGGTGAGCTTTTTTCGTCTGGCAGCGCCCTGCACTATATAATCAAGCCGATCAGCAGCAAGGTCTGGTAGTGGCCGTTCCAGTCGGGTAAACGAGGGATTTTTTTTGGGGTGGACGGTTTCAGACGACAGGTGATGTCTGTTCAGGATCGGGGTAATGCTGTGTCTGTCCACAAAGTTGGTGAACTGTGAATCGTGATAGTCCGGGTTGCCTGCTGAGCTGTCAGAAAACAGGTAGTCAGACACATGGCTGAAGGTGCTGTGGGGCAAGTCATGGAGCAGACCGCTGACCTGTTCCGGGAAGGGGGCTCCGAAACGGTTGAGTAAATAGAAGACACCCAGAGAATGGTCGTAACGGGAGTAGGGTTCATTGTTACTGCCCTGTGAGTCCACCATCTGTATGGGGCCATACTGGTTGATATGTTTCAGCCTGTTGACTGCCGGGTGCGCCAGAAGGGAAGAGAGTAGCCGGGATTGATCATTTGCCATGGCCTTAAACGATATTGTTCCGTAAAAGGTGTCGATGCTGTCAATCTGGTTTTCAATATGACTTTCAATGTCAGTTTGATTGCCATCGGCGGACAGCTCATGGCTGATGATAACGATAAACGGTACCAGACAGCTCAATAATTTGATCATTGCTCAATTATGTATCCGGTGTGCCTGACTGTTTTATAAATGAACGTTATCAGCCAGGCTGTGCGACGTTGTCGTAATGTTTTACCTGTGGATGCCAACCGTGTATTACCTAGTGCAGCTAAGCGCTGTTACCCATACCGTTCGTCCTGAGCTTGTCGAAGGGCGGAAACTCCGGACTCTGATAGATCGTGCCAAGCACCCTTCGACTCCGCTCAGGGTGAACGTGGTGTATGGGTAATAACGCTTAGCCGCAGTAGGGCAGTCTATTCTCGGACAGCCTCCTAAGTAAACATGGCCTGGATGACCACCGACAAGTGTAGCCAGCAGGCCGGGATCTGCAAAAAAATCAAACAGGGGTTGTCGGAATTGGCGTTTTACACAAAGAATCAGCGGCTAAACGCCAGAACTTTGTGTTCCATAAACCGGATCAGCACTGTCAAAACGCCCGTCATGGCCAGATAGATCAGGCCAGCCATGGTGAACACCGTTAATGTGTCGTAAGTTTGTGCGTTCAGTCTGGCCGCATAGCCCATTAAGTCCATCAGGGTAATGGTACTGGCCAGGGACGAACCTTTCATAACCAGAATGACCTCGTTGCCATAGGCGGGCAGTGCCCGGCGCACGGCATGGGGCAGGATGACCCGCAGCAGTGCCTGTCTGTTGGTCATGCCCAGCGCCATACAGGCTTCCCGGTCACTGTTTGGCACGGCATCAATGGCTCCCTTGAATAACAAGGTAGAATAGGCGGCTGAGTTCAGTGCCAGGGCCAACATGGCGCAGAACCAGGGTTGGCTTAACCAGGGCCAGAGAACGCTGTTTCTGATGGCGTCAAACTGAGCCGGACCGTAATAAATCAGAAATATCTGGATCAGCAATGGCGTGCCGGTAAACAGCAGAATCTGCAGTTTGACCAGCCAGGTCAGCGGCCTCACTTTCAGGGCAAGCACCAGGGTGAACAGGATGGCCAGCACCAGCCCGGTAAACAGGCTGACCAGGGTCAGTTCCAGTGTGGTGCCAAGACCTTTCAGCAGCTCGGGTAAATAGTCCATATTCATGCGGTGGCCTCACCGGGGTTGACTGGTTTGTCAACGGGCATTTCTGTCACGCCGTTACTGGACGTCAGGTGTCTATTAAATCGGGATTTCATGCGTTCCAGTATATGCTGGCTGACCAGGGTAATTGCCAGGTAAATAAGGGCGGCAACACCATACCAGGTAAATGGTTCATAGGTACTGGCGGCAGTCATCCTGGCCTGGAGCAGTAAATCGTTGACACCAATCAGGGCAACCAGCGCCGTATCTTTCAGCAGTACCAGCCACTGGTTACCCAGACCGGGCAGGGCGTGACGCCAGGTTTGCGGCAGGATAATGCGGAAAAAGCAATGGCTGCGGCTGATCCCCAGTGCTACCGCTGCTTCGGTCTGTCCTTTGGGGACCGCCATAAAAGCGCCGCGCAGGGTTTGTGAGGCGTAGGCCGAATAAATTAACGACAGGGCAAGGGTACCGGCAACAAACGGGCTGACTTCAATAAACTCATCCGTTAGCAGGAACAGGGCATGGGTTGAGCCAAAGTAGACGAAAAACACCACCAGGATTTCCGGTAGCCCACGCAATATGGCAACCAGGGTGCTGGTGGCGAGGGCAAGGGGTTTGCAGCGGCTGAGTTCGGCCAGGGAAAAAGCGACGGCCATTAACAGGCCCAGAACCAGTGATGACAGGGCAAGGCCCAGGGTCATCACGGTTGCTTTGGCGAAGAGAGTGGTCAGGCCCACAGTTATCTCACCTGTGCAGAGTTGAAATACTTGGCATGCAGCTGCTGGTAAACACCGCTCTCTTTTACCTGAGTGAGCGCCGTGTTCAGTTTTTCCACCAGGGGGTCACCTTGACGGGCCGCGATGCCCATGCCGATGCCAAAGTAATTGGCATCCTTCACTTCTTCACCCACGCTCTGGTATTGATCTTTGCCCTGCTGAACCAGCCACTCACGGGCAACCGCCGTATCGGCAAACACGGCATCAACCCGACCATTGGTCATATCCAGCAAGGCGTTCTGGTAGCTGTCGTATGGGCGGGTTTTCACGCCCTGTTTTTCCAGTTTGTCGATCAGATAGGCCTGGTGGGTACTACCATTTTGTACTCCGACGGTTTTACCCTTCAGATCTTTGGCTTCTTTAACATCACTGTTGATGCCAGCCACAAAGATGGCTGAGTTTTCATAATAGGGCTGGGTAAAGGCGACCTGTTCCAGTCGTTTCGGGGTGATATCCATGCCGGAAATGATGGCATCAAAGCGACGGAATTTCAGGCCGGGGATCAAACTGTCAAACGGCTGGTTGTTGAACTCGCAGGTGGCATCCAGTTCGGCGCAGATGGCATTGGCCAGTTCAACGTCAAAACCCGTCAGCTCATTCTGTTCATTAAAGAACTCGAAAGGAGGATAGGTCGCCTCCATACCAAAACGAATGGTGTCCTGCGCCTGGCTTATCCCGGAAAAAGACAGGGAGGCGAAGGCAGTACTGGCCAGGGCGACAGTGGCAATTATTTTTTTCATCGGGCTTTCCTTAATGACAGCTGGTTCTTGCAAGCAGTGGGTTGTTGGTTGCGATTGAATTAATGTTGCAGGTAACGTTTAAATGCACGGGTTTGTGGGGCAGTGAATCGTTCAGCAGTCCCTTCCTCGACAATTTCTCCGTTTTCCAGATAGACTACGCGGCTGGCGATTTTCCGGGCAAAGTCCACTTCGTGGGTGACCACCACCATGGTAATGCCAGACGCCTGCAGCTCGTTGATAATGGCCACCACCTGATTGGTAATGGCCGGGTCCAGGGCAGCGGTGGGTTCATCAAACAATAATACTTCCGGAGAGAGCATCAGCGCCCGGGCAATGGCTACCCGCTGCTGCTGGCCACCGGACAGGGAAGCGGGCCAGGCATTGGCTTTATCCGCCAGCCCCATCCGTTGCAGCAGTCCCATGGCCTTGTCTCTGGCCCCTGCTTTGGGCATACCCTGTTGAACAGGAGCTTCCACCAGGTTCTCCAGAACCGTCATATGGGGCCACAGATGATACTGCTGGAAAACCATGCCGACTTTGCGTCGCAGCTGGCAGGCTTTTGCTGATGTAGTCGAGGATGATGGTTTCTGGTGTTTTTTTTGTGGAAAACTGAATTCCATATCGGCTATGTTGAGAGTGCCCTGATCCGGACTCTCAAGAAGGTTCAGCATGCGTAATAGCGTACTTTTTCCTGCTCCGCTGGAACCCAGTAATACCGTTGTTTCACCTTTACTGATGCTGAAGCTGATGTCCCTCAGAACCTGATGGACACCAAAGGATTTGCTAAGGCTCTGTACTGCGATGCCCATTGCCTGAATCTTCTTATTGCCGGTTGAAATTTATGGCTGAATTGTCCTGTACTGATTGGGTAAAATCAACAAAAAAATGAATAAAAATGCATATTGCAAAGGTAAGGGTCTATAATTGACGCCAATTTATAACGCTCACCCTTCGAACACATCCAGCAAGTGGAAAATCGAAGGTTGTGCTGGTTTTTGGATATATGATTGATTAAAAATGCTGCATTACTCAGAATTTTCCGATAACGGATAACCCTGAAAACAGCATTTTTTCTGGAAGGTTATTTGACGACTATGACTAGCCAAAAACAGGATGCCCTGGTTCGCTCTTTCCGTCAGTTGCTTAAAGAAGAGCGCTGCGGCTCCCAGGGCCAGATGGTGACTCTTCTGCAGGAGCAGGGGTTTGACAATATCAGTCAGTCCAAGGTATCGCGCATGCTCAGCCGTTTTGGTGCGGTCCGGGCGCGCAATGCATTGAATGAGCTGGTTTACTGCCTGCCTCCTGAGCTGGGCAAGATGGATTCCAGTATTGCGGTAAAAGATCTGGTAGAAGACGTTAGCCATAATGAGTCCATGATTGTGATCAAAACCAGCCCGGGTGCCGCCCAGATGATCGCCAGGCTCCTGGACTCTATTGGCGTAAAAGGTGGGATTATGGGGTGTGTGGCGGGGGATGACACCATTCTTGTGGTACCTGCCAGTGTGCAGGAGATTAAAGAGATTACGCTGAGTATTGCCGGGATGTTTAACCCGGATATTTCATAAACGTGCTCCCGATCTCGCTTGTCCTTTGCCGCTCTAAGGGAGTTTTGCTCAGTCGACCGTACCCCCGGTACGGCGCTCCTTCACAAAATCCCTTAGAGCGACAAAGTCCTTCGCGATATTCGGGGCAGTTTATGAAATATCCGGGTTAACTGAGTGTTCCTGTTTTTGCAGGAACACTCTTTGTGTCCGGAGCAGTTGGTAGCAATGCTTTACCAGTGATCCGATGAGTGGTTCAGACTGGTGCACGTTGATAAAATATCCGGGTTAAGACGTTGACGAGCGGGAGGGATCTTCAAAATACAATGTAATGGTGTTGGCAGGAAAAAAAATCTTGTTTTCACCTGGCAGGATGCCGGGATGTGATGAGTGAAGTAATGTTGAATTACTTGATATTTTCGAGAATAACCATTTTGGGTCGTATCTCAATCTGCCACGAATTTTACCCTGTTCCAGGTAAACCGATGGATCTACTCTCTGGTCTATTTCAGTAGCAGGGATTTTAAAGCTGATAAACAGTAATTGGCCGGATTTGAGGTGACAGCATGCCTGCCCCTGAAGTGTGGATTTCGCTCTGGGTGTACCTTTCAGGCTGACAATATCGGTATCGAGCAGTTTGTTAAAAAGCGACGTAATTGTATTGTAAACTTTCTGCTGACCTTTCGTTAAGATGGGAATATGTAGTAAATGTTGTGTCGCTGAATCTTTTTTAAAAATTTTTATGCTGTTTTTAGCAAGGTGAATGGGGTTGGGTGGGGTATGCTGCTGCGCTTCTTTCAAAAAGCATCGGGCAGGCATTGAGATAACTTTCTTTACCATCGCCTCGTCATCAAATAACAAATTACCTGATATAGCGTACTTTTTTTGCAGTGTGTGCAGCGGTAATCCGCTGTTTGATAAATCCTTTTTGAAGTGTACCTGAATGCGCAGTCTACTTCCCCCGGGGGAAAAGCTGGCAAAACCTGCGCTAAGTTCTTTATTGATATATCCAAAGTTAGCGGTTATTACTTTTCCGTTCCATGCTCTGAGCGTGTTTATAATGGCATAGTGGTTAACAGAAGGTATCTCAGGTAGTGCTTTGGCTGAAGTTGCCTGATCAACAGTCGTCTTACCAGCAACGATGATACCTGATTTCGATTTTTCCTTTTTGCACAAGGAAGCGGTTTGCGTCAGTGTGCCGTTTTGCCTGCCAGTTCCCTTCCCATCAGAGAGCGTGGTGTTTGCAAAGATGGGCTCTCCCTTTAAAGTGCTCGGAGCAGGTGGTTTATCGGTATCTGATGGATCAATATACCTTCTGCCTTCCACTATTTGCAGTAACCCTTCGCATATAGGGTTTTCTTCAGGTCTGGGACTGTAGTCTGGAACGGCAAACGGGTTATGAAAGGCTGCCGTGCCCATTTTTTTTACCTCTGAAGAGGTAGGGGTCCACACTGAAGAGGTGGGGGGAGGCAGTGGCAGGGTGGTAACGGGACATAGTTTTGTTTCCAGTGAATCGATACTCCCCGTCTCACGTCCCAACCATAACAAGCGTGTGGTAGGGATCAGGGGTTGTAGATATTGTGACCCACATGGGTGAATCACCCTCAATGTCTGGTTCATAATGGCGAACATTACCTGGTTGAGGTTACTTCAAGAATGTAGGAGCTGGGAGGCTGACCGAGAATAGCCTCCCTGGAGCCTGTCCCAAAATAGTTTCGACAAGCACAGCAATCAGGACGAACGTAACTTTGAAACTCAGAAATCTGGAAACTATTTCGGGACAATCCCTTATTAAGAAAGCAAATCTGGTAAATAGTTCCCGCTTTAGCCGTTTTGATGCCTGGTAAGTATTTCTCACGCTTGCCTGCTGGTGGTGTTTTTCTGTTATTATTGACCATTTTTTCAAGGCATTAACCAGCATGAACCAGGCGACACTGACCTTTGATAAAGTGTCTGACCCAAAGGTTGTGATCACTCTTCAGGGCAGCTGGACGGTTAGTGGTGTTTTGCCAGCCCTGGATCAGCTTTCTGCTTTACCGGATTATGATCAATTAAAAACCGTTGCCTTTATTACCGGTGATGACTTCTCGTGGGACTCCAGACTGCTGGCCTGGCTATTGGCCTGCCAGCGCATGCTGGAGCCTTCCCATTGCCAGCTTGATCTCAGTGGCCTGCCTGAGGACGTAAAAGATCTGTTCAGGCTTGCCAATACCGTACCGCCCAATAAGGCCTTGCCGGATAGAAACCCATCCCTGTTGCATCGGCTGGTCGACCGGGTTGCCCGCCTGGGTGATGAGGCGATGGAGCTGTTGGCGTTTATTGGCGAACTGGCACTGTCCCTGTGCCGCTGGTTGTCCCGGAAAGGATCCGCCCGCTGGTCCGATATTATCAGCTTTTGCCATCAATCCGGGCCTTCTGCCTTGCCGATTATCACGCTGCAAAGTGTTCTGATCGGGATGATTCTTGCTTATCTGGGTATGGTCCAGCTCCGACAGTTTGGTGCCGAGGTGTATGTCGCCAATCTGGTGGGGGTTGGCATGGTGCGTGAGATGGGAGCATTGATGACGGCGGTGATTATGTCCGGTCGAACCGGTGCCGCCTATGCCGCCCAGCTGGGCACCATGCAGGTTAATGAAGAGATTGATGCATTGACAACTCTGGGCATAAAACCCATGGATTATCTGGTGTTACCCAGAACCCTGGCCCTGATTCTGACCATTCCTCTGCTCTGTCTGTACAGTAATATTCTGGGCATGCTCGGGGGTGGGCTGGTGGCTACCAGTATGGATATTAGCTGGTTGATGTTCCTTTACCAGCTCCAGGATGCTATTTCTTTTGGTGATATCATGACCGGCGTTGCCAAGAGCTTTCTGTTTGCCCTGATGATTGCCATGGCCGGGTGTCGTGCCGGCCTGGCTTGTGGTCGTTCCTCCGCTGCGGTAGGGCAGGCGACGACCAACGCGGTAGTGACCGCCATTATTTATCTGGTGGTGGCCGATGCTGGACTGAATATCCTTTTTTATCACCTGGGAATTTGAGCATGGGGCAACTGCAGCAGGAAGGTCAGGAGGTGGTGATTGAAGCCCGTGGCTTGACCATGAAGTATGGTAGCAACCTGATTCAGTCCAACCTGCATTTTCAAATCAGCAAAGGTGATGTGTTTGTCATTATGGGGGGCAGTGGCTGCGGTAAAAGCACGCTCCTGAAACATATGATTGGGCTCTACCAGCCGACAGAGGGCGATATCCTGTTTGGCGGGCAGAGTTACTTTGCCGCATCCCCGGAGCAACAGTTGGCGATGCGTAAACGCTGGGGCGTTACCTATCAGGGGGGCGCGTTGTTCAGTGATAAGACACTGGCTGAGAATGTTGCCCTGCCACTGGCACAGTATACGACACTGTCTAGTAAAGATATTCAGGATATGGTGCGTTATAAACTGGCACTGGTGGGTTTGGCCGGTTTTGAAGACTTTTACCCATCCCGGATCAGTGGTGGTATGTGTAAGCGTGCAGGGCTGGCCAGGGCCATTGCCCTGGACCCGGATATCCTGTTTTTTGATGAACCCTCGGCTGGACTGGACCCTCTCAGTGCCAGACGACTGGATGACCTGATTCTGCAATTAAGAGATTCCACCGGTGCCACGGTCGTTATTGTCACCCATGAGCTGGCCAGTATTTTTGCCATTGGCAGTAATGGGGTCTACCTCGATGCCAACAGCAAAACCCAGCTGGATACCGGGTCTCCCGACTATATGCTTAACCACAGTAAACACGATCTGGTCAGAGCGTTTCTGTCCAGAGGTGAGTGTTAAGGATGGGGGAATTTAAAAGCGACTCTACGAATCAATCAGTGAGGCTCGCTTTTCCGAGAGAAGCCTATGAATAGAAAATCCTTGTCAGTATCCGTTGGCCTTTTTGTCATCCTGATCATCACCATGACGTTTGCCCTGGTGTTGTTTCTTAATGCGGATGGTTTTTCGAGGAAGGCTGTCCAGCGTTATCAGATCCTGTTTGACAGCTCGATCAAAGGCCTGAATGTTGGTGCTCCCGTGACTCTTCGCGGTGTGAAAATTGGTGAAGTGGTCACCATCAAGACCAAGTTGTATCACAATCATCAGAAGGTCTTGAATGTGGTCACCATTGATATGTACCCGGATGCCATCAGTGAGCATGATAGCAGTGACCAAAATGTGCTGGGACAGTTGCTGCAGCAGGGGCTCAGTGCCCAGGTTGGGCTGCAGAGTGTATTGACCGGGATGCTGTATATCGAGGTGGATTTTTTTGACTCTGTGCCGGAAATGCAGCCTGTGGCCACCGAGTATCCACAGATTCCCACGGTGCCCAATAACCTGGAAGAGTTTATTGAGCGGTTTGAGAGCATTAATATTGCGGAAATGGCCAGCAGTTTAACGGAAGTTCTTGATAATCTGTCCCGGCTGACCGGAGATGATCGCCTGAACAAACTGATTGATGATGTTGATAAGGCATTTGTCAGTATGGCAGCGATGTCCGATGAGATGACCTCAAGCATGGCGGGCATTCGCAAAGAATTTGCTGCCATGTCACAGGATTCCGGGGAAGTGACCGCATTGCTGAAAACCCATCTGCCTGCCGCCACGCAGCAGTTGAATGAAACCATGCTGCAACTCCAGCAGACCATGTCCGCAGCGGAAGAGACACTGGCACCTGACTCACCATTGATGTACCAGCTGACGCAGAGTTCAAAAGACATCAGTCGTGCTTCCAGGGCGGTGGACGATCTGGCGGACTTGCTGCAACGCCAACCCGATTCGATTATCTTTGGTAGACAGTCAGGAGACGTACGGTGAGCCGTTACCTTCGTATATTGAACCTTGTTATGGGTCAGAACGCTGCTGCTGCAAAGGCTTTTTTCCTGATCATATTGCTCTCGGGCTGTTCCGCCAGGAACCCCAACTATCATGATTATACGCTGGTGGCGGCAACGGTTTCACAAGAGCAGACTGTGCTGCCGGACACCGCTACACTGGGGGTTTTTCCGGTGAGTGTTGCCGGTTGGCTGGATAAGAAAACAATTACCTGGAGCGATGGTGGTGTTCGTTTACAGTCCTCTGCGAATGATCACTGGGGGGAGCCCTTGCCAGAGCTGCTGACACAGGCTATGGTGCAGAATCTGCGTCAACAGGTTCACTCTGGCACTTGGATAAGCTCCGGCCCCTGGGTCCGCAATAAACGCCCGGAAGTGGTCGCATTTGTTGATGTTCAGTCTATAGCGCTGGTGAACCGGCAGTTACAGATGAACGTGGCCTGGTCCCTGGAAGGGCAGGATCAGCAGGTCATTGCCCGGCAGGAGAGAGTCTATACCCTGCCGCTGGCGAGTGATGTTTCTACACAAGCTCTCGTTCAGACATTAAGCCAGGTCTGGGGGGGGGTTGCCAACGATATGCTTCAGGGTTTTCCCGGGCTTGGCAACTAAGGGCGCACGTGAGGCAATCTCCCCGGCAGGTGGTTCGGGGATGGTATCTTCGGACACCTTCCTGTGTTGATCTTCAGGCATGATGTTGCGCTTTCGGCAGCCTCTGAAGTGATTATTGTCAGTGTTCTCAAGTAATACAAAGTCGCCAATCCCATTTAAATCAAAGTTTTTCAACTGATCGTCAGTTACGGGGAAGTAGAAACCATAAGCATCAACAGCGCTCATAATGGTGCCCTTGTTATTTACTGTAATGACTGGCTTTTGCAACACTCTGGCAACCAGGGGGACGATGACTGTATACATCCATTTGCCATCACATTTGATGGCGTCCATACCGGTCATGCCATCGTGCTCGAAATCATTCGTTAAATAGAAGTAAAGGTCTTCTTCCGGCACAGAATCAGAATCCCGCCAGCTTTCGTCTTCATTGAAACGTGAATGATTGTTTTCGTAATCCTGTAGCCATTCTTTTGCTTCTTCATACACCTGTTGACGTAAGCTGTGAGCATCCCGGCCGGGGCGTTGCGCGCATGACACAAGGGCAGCATGGAAAAAACAATTGCCATCGCCGGGGACATCGACAACTTCGTACCCCTGGTTGTACACAATGTTGGAGGTGCTTTCAGATAAACTGCTGAGTATGTCACTCAGTCTATCGATGTCACGGGAAAATTTAGAAGGATTGGTAGAAAGGGTATTGTTTGGTGAGCAGGCATTGATAGCACAGTCCGTAGACATGACGGTAAGCACTCCAAAAACTGCTGCTGCGACGAAGCATCCTGAAGAGATCGCACTCAAGGTAAATGCTGCAGACACAATGGTAGAAGCCGCTGGGAATATACACACTGCCCAGCGCTTCCAGCTGGCCTGTGGTTGATCTGTCGGAGGCGCATCTCCGGATCGATCCACAGGACCGTTGGATAAAGGTGTTAGTAACGATTGTATCAAAGGAGTCTCACCGGAACGTTGTATCATTCCCAATCTTATTTCCATGCCCATCCGGGGCCTGGTTTAATATTCAGCCAATGCTGCCCAGAAGCCTCCTGGCTGCTCCGATCACGGTGTTAATCGCGTTGGGCTCAACACTGGCCAGCTTTTCAGTATCTGGCGTTTCATTGCAGGTACGGTTAACAATGACCCCGGCAACGCACCCGGCCTTAAGCCCCATGGCAGAACACATGGTCAGAAGGGTTGCGGACTCCATTTCATAGTTAAGCACCCCCATCGACTGCCACTCTGCCATAGAGCCCTGTAGCTCTTTTCTGACCCGCTGGGTGAAGGTGTCATAACGTTCCTGACCGGGGTAGAAGGTGTCGCTGGAGGCGGTAATACCTGTCCAGAAGTTAAGCCCGCCTTGTTCAGCGGTATCTACCAGTGCCCGGGTACACTGAAAGTCAGCAACGGCAGGATAGCTGATGGGGGCAAAATGTCGGCTGGCACCGTCCAGGCGGACGGAACCGGTGGTGATAATGACATCACCCACATTGATATGGGGCTGGATGGCACCTGTGGTGCCAACTCTCAGAAAAGTCCGGATGCCCAGTTGTGCCAGCTCTTCTACGGCAATAGATGTGGAGGGTCCACCGATACCGGTTGAACAAACCACGACAGACTGACCCTCCAGCTCCCCTCGCCATGAGGTGAACTCCCGGAGGCTGGCCAGCTTGATCGGGTTATCCATCAGTTCAGCAATACGTTCGACCCGCTCCGGATCGCCAGGGACAATGGCCAGTGTGGCACCATTCAGAACCTTCTGGCTCAGGCCGAGATGAAAAACTTCGCTACTGCTCATATATGCCTCTGGGAACGTCCCCTGGATCATTGAACTTTACCTCTTAGCATCCATCATAGACGCATCCATGGGGAGTGTTTATCGATCTGGATCAATATTTGATCCACTGAAATCGAGCCCGTCCGATGATATAAGTATGCGTTTGCGTCTATGCTGATAATGACCTGTTGGTCAGTACATACCAGTAGAAAATGGACAGTCCATGCCACCTGAAAACAGAATCACTTCCAATCGCGCGTTTATTTTCGCTATTGCCGGGGCTGCCATCGGTTTGGGAAATATCTGGCGTTTCCCTTATGTAGCCGGTGAAAACGGAGGAAGCCTGTTTTTCCTTCTTTATATTATTTTTGTGGGGTTGCTGGGGTTGCCAGTCATGGTTGCCGAGATTGTGGTTGGCCGGGCAGGGCGGGCTTCACCTGCCAGCAGTCTGCGGCAGCTGGCGGTGAGTGCTGGCCATACCAGGCACTGGAGTAAGCTGGCCTGGATGGGAACGCTGGCGGCCACAATGATTCTCTCATTCTACAGTGTGGTGTCCGGCTGGGTGCTGCACTTTTTCTTCCAGTCGCTCTCGGGGGGGCTTCCAGCCAACAGCATTCAAGCGACTTCGATACATTTTCAACAGCTGCTGGAATCACCCTGGCAGGTGGTTTTATACCACGGTCTGTTTATTGTTATGACCGTGGCCATCAGTGGTCGAGCCGTTTCCAAAGGCATTGAACAGCTGAATAACTGGCTGATGCCCCTGATGTACCTGATTCTGGTGGTTCTACTGATATATGCCAGTCAGTTCAGTGGTTTTGCGCCAGCCCTTGATTACCTGTTTGCTTTCCGGTTTGAGGCGGTCAGCGGCGGTGTGGTGCTGGAGGCAATGGGCCATGCCTTTTTCACCCTGGCCATTGGTGCCTGTTGTCTGATGGCCTATGGGGCTTATATGCCGGAGAGGCAGTCGGTGGTTAAGGCGGTATTGGTGGTCGCCTTGCTTGATGTGCTGGTGGCGGTAATGGTCGGTATTGCCACCTTTGCCGTGGTATTCAGTGAAGGGCTGTCGGTGGCGGAAGGTCCCGGGCTGATGTTTATCACCCTGCCGGTTGCCCTGGCTCAAATGCCCTTTGGCTCGCTGGTTTTACCCTTATTCTTTCTTCTTCTGGTCATGGCGGTTTGGACATCGGCAGTCAATCTGGCGGAGCCGCTGGTGGTGATGATGAGTCGCCTGTGTTCAGGCTTCCGCGCAACAGGAGCCACCATAGCCGGTGTTATGATATTTCTGGTCGGGTTAATACCCGGGCTCTCTTTCAGTGTCTGGAAGCAGGTTGCTGTTGATGGTAAAACGTTGTTTGACCTTTATACCGCCTTTGCTACCCAGGTTATGCTGCCAGCCGTTGGGCTTCTGGTACTTTATTTTTGCGGTTATATCATGGAAAGAAAAGTGCTGATTGAACAGTTGGGAATGCAGGGTAAATCCCTGAAAACCTGGCAGCTCCTGATCCGCTGGGTCAGCCCTGCATTGCTGTTGATGGTCATCATCGGTGAGCTGTTTCAATTTTGATCACATCAGAGATTTGATCAGAGCTGCCACTAACATAACAAAAATTAATACCATGGCGATTTTGGCAAGCTTGCCCTGCTGTTCATTAGTCAGCGGTTTGCCATGGCGCTCCGTCAGCTTAACCACAACAAACAGGGTGATGAACAAAAGTACTAAAATAGAGATCAGGTTCATATTTCACCAAAAATAACGGGCAGTCGTCGTACTGCCCGTTATTGTACCCAGCCTGAGGATTTATTTCGTGGTTTATTCGCTGGCGGCTTCTTCTTTGCCTTCAATGCTGATCAGCTCAACCTCAAATACCAGCACGGAGCCTGCTGGAATGGAACCAACTTCCTGGTCGCCGTAAGCCAGCTCAGCGGGAATCGTCAGGCGATATTCAGAGCCAACAGACATCAGGGCAACACCCTCAGTCCAGCCCTTGATCACGTTTGCCAGGGGGAAAGTCGCTGGCTGGCCTCTCTGCTTGCTGCTGTCGAAAACAGTGCCGTCAGTCAGCGTACCGGTATAATGAACGGTAACAGTATCCGCTGCGGTTGGTTTTGGGCCGTCTCCCTGCTTGATAACTTCATATTGCAGACCGGACTCAGTCACGGAAACTCCTTCTTTCACGGCGTTATCTTCCAGGTATTTGGCACCGGTTTTACGGGTCTCCTCACGCTTTTTGGTAGCGTTCTCCTGAACGACGGTGTTCATCTTCTGCTCATGAGCCCTAAGTGCTGCACCCATCTCCTCCTCGTTCATTTTGACCTGATCGGCAAGGGCGTCCAGCAAGCCCTGCTGAACCAGCGCACGGTCAAGCACAACACCAAGCTCATCCTGCTGCTTCAGTGTCTGACTGGCAAAGTTACCAACAGAGGCACCAATGGCATAGGCGGCTTTCTGATCATCCGTGTTTAACTCAACTTCAGGAGCCTGGATGGTCTTTTCCTGACAGCCTGCTGCCAAGAGTACAGCAGTTGCCAGAGCAGATATTTTAATAACCTTCTTCATATCAGTTTCCGTTGTTTTGGCCAGAAATACCGTATTGGCCAGGACGATCTTGCCTGTATCAGGATTAAAGTAAAAAAACCTATTAATAATGGCACAGCCTTTAAGTCAGTTGAACCAAATAACAATAATTTTTCAAAAAAATCACATTATTACCTTACGGTATATCATTACCGGTTTATACAAAATCAATTCTCTCTGAATTTAATGGGGCGACGTTATGCTGGTCTGCTTAAGCTATCAATTGAGGCGTTGATAGAAAGAGCCATCAATTATTACAGGAGCGTGAAGATATCAATTCCACGAATCACGATTCAATTCCATTTGACCAACTATTTACCGGGGATAAAAGGTTGTCTGGGGGGATTCTGTCAGTCGGTCTTTAACAGCATGCCTCGAATTTCCGGTGTAAAATACGCTATATTTTTATGATCTTTGTCTTTTTGTCCCAGTTTAAATCTCTAGTTTCAATTTATAGAGTTTTTCGTCGCCATTGTTTGCTTTGGAGCCGTCGCTTGGAGTCTGCTGTTAGCACTACCGTTTTTATTCAGTCCGGAAAGCAGCCTGAGACACCCTTGTGCAATAAAAGTGCAGTAAAAGACGGGCCACTTTTGGCGGGTTGTCGGACGGGCTGGTATTTTCTGGCGTTGGCAGCTGTTGTTGTCTTCATGGGCTTTTCTCCTGTGCCATGCCATGGACAGGGGGACATGGCAGAGACGGAAAAGCGTCAAATGGATAAGCCCTACCGGCCGGTCTGCATTCATGACCCAAAAGATGGCTGGCAGTCGTTACGCCATGGTTTTCGGTTAATGGCCTACTATCACAATGCGAAGGTCAAAGAGCAGCTGAAAGCATTTCCCCAATATTATTTTAACCGTCTGTCCGAACGAATCCTGGTGTATCAATTTTATTTGAACAGGAAGATTCAGGAAAAAGGTCTGCCGGCAGAGCTGGCCCTGCTACCGCTGATTGAAAGCGAGCTTGACCTCAAAGCACGTTCATCGGCAAGGGCGATGGGGCTGTGGCAGTTGATGCCCCGAACAGCCAGGGCTTACGGACTTAAGGTATCGAAAAAGTGTGATGAAAGAACTGACCTGGAAAAAGCCACTGATGCCGCATTGACCTATATTGAGTACCTCTATAAAAGAACCAGTGACTGGATGTTAACCATTGCTGCTTATAACGCAGGCCTTTACCGGGTGAAACAAAGCATTGCTCAGGCTGAAGCGTCGGGAGAATATTCAGATGCGGGTTTCTGGAGCCTTGATTTGCCAGCTGAAACCCGAAAACATGTGGCCAAGTTTCTGGCCCTCAGCCATGTGGTTCTTCTGCCGGGTAAGCATGGCATCAGGTTACCAGCCCTTTCTGTTGTCGAGGGTGATGGTTTTTCCAGAGTCAAATCGGGCTATCACTCTCCAGAGTGTGTTATTCCCAGCGCTGGTTGTCTCTTTTGTCGCCAACTGGTGCTTATGGTGCTTTACATTTACTTTCAGGCACTTTAATCAGGCTGAATGACACTATTCCTAACCATCTTGTTAGTCAATCAAACTGAATACCCTGGTAAATTCCGGGTCTGATAAAGCATTACCTTAATTTTTATATCAACAGGGAGGTGGTTTTATGAGCTATCCAGGTGTTGCTCCAGTTTCGACTAATGTCAGTCAGACCCAATTTCATGCTCCTGCCATGGAGGGAAGCGGTCGTCGTTCCGTATGGTCAAGTATCGGCAAAGCTGCTGCAAAGGCTTGTGTCATGCCATTTCGCATTGCCTCAACGGTGGTAAATGGCGGTGTTTTTGCTGCCTATTACGTTACCGCTGTGGCTGTTACCGGGCTCGCTGCCACCGGAGGTGCTGTCTATGGTATTGGGAAAATGGCCACAGATGCGATCCGTGGAAAACCACACAAAAGCCTGCTGGAATATACCATCAAACCCGCCCGAGAGACTTTCAACTGTATTTCACGCCTGTACTATGAGCTGCCAAGACATGGATCTGAATTGATCTTCTCCGGTGTAGCTGTCGCTGCGGTAACTGTCCTGGCAATCGTGGCAATCGTGGCAGGAGATGGCAACAGCCACGTATGGATACATACCCCCTGCTGTTATCACAGTTGTGGCGATGCCGGAGGCACAGGTCACCAGAAACCTGCGGATGATGACTATAACCCTTCAGGCTTGTCTGCGGTACTGCATCCATACAGACCTTCTATTTTACTCGGACGTAAAATCATGGGGACAACTACACAGGTACTGAATAGCGGCCGGAAGGTTGACTGAAAAGGGGAAAAAAATGCGCATATTCATTAGCATACTTGGACTATTGTTATCAATTATATCAACGACTGTTGTGGCCGGTACGGAAACCGGATTGAAGATAATCAGTGTTGGTGCCCATGCCCAGGGAAGCAGAACTTTTTACTTCAAAGTTGACCGTACTATTGGTCCGTATGGTTGCCGAAGCGATTTGGTAAAAGTGGATTTATACAATGATTATGATTCACAGGCTGAGGTGATTTCAAACAATATCGTCCGATCTATGGTGCTTTCAGCATTTGCCACCAATTCTGATGTGCAATTGAAGGTTAGGGAAACATGCCTGCATTCCAATCCAACCATCTCACAGATTTGGTTGAGTAAATAAACTCACATAACGAACAGGGCGTTACATCAGATGCACTTTGCTTCCGGATTGGTAATGCTCCTTCAGTCTGTTGACTGAAAAGTGGGGGGGACTGATGTTAATTCTGCTTTTTTTGCCTCAGCTGCCAGCTCTGCTTTTTCCCTCGCCAACTCTTCACTCAAGCCTTGTTTTATAGCCAATCGATAGGTTGTTGTCCTTGTATACCTTATGGGCTGGTCTGCCTTACCTTTATCAGATGCAGCGAATTTGGCCCACCTTCTGGCGCTGGCCTCTTTGCATTTATCGGATGCCATGTATTTAGCCCTGGCCCTGGCTATGGCCTTCCTGCCTTTTTCGGATGCAGCATATTTGGCCCTTGACGTCTTGCGTTTATCAGATGCGGTGTATTTGGCTATGGTCTCTTTGCCTTTATCGGATGCCATGTATTTAGCCCTGGCCCTGGCCATGATCTCTTTGCCTTTATTGGATGCCTGATATTTAGCTTTGGCCCTGGCTATGGCCTTCCTGCCTTTTTCGGATGCAGCATATCTGGCTCTGGTCGCGTTGCGTTTATCGGACTCACTCACCTCTTTCAGTGTCTTAAGTGCCTGGGGCAGATCAGGAGTGGGGGGCAGAAGTTCGCCGTAACCGGAAGATTCAGTTGCTTTAAACTCAACAGTGTTGGCAGGAGCCTGCTGTTGAGTGTACCTGATCAACGGACTGACTGCCGCAATGGAGCGTAGTGGTGGCTGGGAAAAAGTAACTGTTGAATGTACAGAGGGAGGTAAATGGAACGTTGAAAAAATACTCAGAGCACGTGAAGAACCGGGTGTATCCTGATTCGGTAATTGTTGTTTTAAATATCCAGAATGGGACTGCCTAAGTATCTGTACAGGATAACCGAACCCGCTGAGTTGTGAGCTTGAAACCTCCGCCAGTAATAGCAAGGGATTTTTTTGCAACTCCTGTAAACAAGGAGATCCATAAAAGACAGTTGAGTCCGGGCTAAACCTGTACATTACATTACTGAACTATTGAATTACACCCTGAGACCACTCCTTCATTATGAAAGTTCAACTCTGATACAGCCCATTTGATATTTACGTCAGCCAATTATAAAGATTGGCTAAGGCTATTAATCCGGATATTGGTTAGTTGAAAAAGACTATTGTACGACTCCCAGCTGTGTTTTAAGTTCTGTAAAACCTTTAATGACTTGCTCAAGCTGCTGTTCGGCAGAATTGCGCATATCACAAACTGAGCTGTCAACTTTCCACTCCCTTTTTGATTTCTCCAGCAGTGCTTTATAAACGGCGTCCTTTGCTTCTTTGCCCTGATCTGCTTTACCGACGTCTGGCACACTGGTAACCTCTTTTGTTTTAAGTGTTTTAAAAAGCTGCTTTCTTGTAGCTAAAAGATGAGATATGTCAGGCACCGGTTGCAGGTCTTTCAGGTACTGCTTTACATCGTTCATTTCTTCAATGATAAACGCTACCCTTTGCTGCAGGTGATACATTTGCAGATCATTTTCCTCACTTGCCAGGCCGACCATCATATCCTGAGTCAGTTGATGGGCGGCATCTCTGCCTCGATCAAGGGCTGACTGATACAGGGAAGCGCTGGTGAATGCACGTTTGATCAGGACCTGAATCTGCTCTGGATCAGATAACCGCGTAAGGAAATTGATGCTGCTGATGCTGATTGGCTGATTTGGATTTCTATCATATAGCCACTGGGCGTCATACTGCCATGGATGTTGAGCAGCTTCCTTAAGAGCATCATCACAGAAGGCTCTCATTTTGTCGAACTTCTCGACAAAAAGTGTGGCCCGGTTAAATTTATCCGTACACTTATTGCATAGGTTGTAGGCAAGATCACCATAAACCCAGACAGCCAATACGGGGGATTGCTGTATTTCAGGAAATACAGAATCGACTGTCGTCAGTTCGTTAACATAGTTTTCACCGTACTCAAGATTTTTATTAAACAGTTGCAGTCGCTTACTCATGCTATTAACCAGCTTTGCATGATCTGATTCCGGTTGTTCTTTCTCCTGTGGCTCAGATTTTACTCTGGTAATCTCCTGTTGAAGCTGCTGTTTTCTTTTGTTTCTTATTTCCTGTTTCTGTTTTGCCCGCTCCCTTTTTTTCATATTTTCTCGTAATATGTCATGATTGCTTTTTTTCTCACTCTCAAATTCATTAAGATAATCCTGACGTACCCTGTCAATTTCAGTGAGTCGAATTTTACACGCTTCATGGAGAGTCTTTATACAAGCTTCCAGATTTTGTGACTCAGTGTGAACAAGGTTGGATTTCTGAATGACTTTTTGATGCACTTGATTGAGTATCGAGCAGCAACTGTTCAGTTGTTGTATAAATTGATTATGTGTCGAAAGGTCATCCAGGAAATTATTAGTCAGTGTTGTTAATAAACTATTAGTAATCTCTGTTGCTACTCTGGCTAATCGAATCATGGATATTTTGTTATTGCCAGCTTGTCCCGTTCGAAATATTTCATGGTCAGATAGCGTTTTAAGGAGGCACATGGTGGTGTTTAACAGCCCCGGGTGCTGCAATGATTTTACCAGAATCATCAGGGTCGTACTTTCCAGTTGTTCTATAGATTTAAGCCAAGCGCTTTTAACGTTGCCGGGTACTTGTGCTACCTGTTGCACCAGTAAATGCTGAAGCGGGCGACTTTGCAGCAAGAGGCACAGTGATTCAGTAAGCATTATGAACTCTTCGGTAAATATTGAAGAATAGTCAGACAGTGTGTTAATACTCACAAGAAGAGCATCCATTGAGTAGGCAGTAGCATCTCCAATTTCCTGTGTATTTTCCTCACCCAATTTAATCATTTTGTAAACAAGATCAGAGGTAAATTGTATATGCCACTGAATGCACTGCCTGGAAAAAGTTTCTGGCACCTTGGCAGGTGTATTGTTATCCGCCTGCTGGTTCAGCTTGATACTCAGGGTTTTTGCTAATGACGTGATGGTATTGATAATGTCCGCTGATTGTTTATCATGGCTTTCATTAATGGCTTGCTGTGTTTCACTGATAGCAAAAAGTTTTTTTCCATATTGTAACAATGGTTGACTGGACAAACGTGGATGGCAGTAAATCGTCTCTGCCGACCTGATGAATGGGGCTTTGAGTGTAAAAACCTTTTGGTCAAAATAGGGGTAGTAGTACATGCTGGTAAAATCCAGATTCCATAGATCATCTGTTTCTATTTTTTCCACGTATCCTCTTACCTCTTCGGTTTTGGCCATTTCTTTCAGCTGGTTCATCTCTTTGCCAGAACACTTATAAAATGCCAAATGCGCGGCCAGACTGTTTCTTACTTTTTCCCTCTGAGTAAACTTATCCGGGTCTAATGAAGCAGCAGTATGGTTTAATTGACTGCTCAGTGGGTGAATATTTGCATGGGTTGTTGGTCTGACCAAAAGTATATCAGTCGATGGCAGTTTTTTTATTTTATGTAACGGAGGTAGTTTTACCGTGCTGTTATTTTCCCTCAGCTGGTTTTGTAGTGTCTTGTGCTGTTTTTTTAACTCGCTCCTGGAAAGCTTTATCCTGTTCCCCTGTTTATCAAAGCTATTATCGGTGCGCATTTTCTGATGAAAATCGAAGCATTCGAGGTAAAGCAGCCTGAGTGCCCAGGGTGTTTTTCTGGCAGCCCCGGGGTGCCTGAGTTGCAGGACTTGTTGGACTGAAAAATATGTCCCGGGACTATTCGCGTAATCCGGGGCTGATGAAGGCGTTAACTCAGCACCGGCCTCATTAGATTTCGTACCTGTAACCTGCGGGAGTGGTATAGCTCCCACTGGTACTTCATCCTCTGCCTGCAGCTGTTGGGATGGGCATGCTTTTTCATTGTTGCTGGCAAAAGCGTTTGCCGGTTGTCTGTCATCCCTCCGGGATACCTGTTCCTTAGAACATTGCAGTGTTTTTGGCACGAACTCGTTTGCTTCCGGATCCAGATTAACCTTTGTCGTTATTGCTATTTGTCTATCCGCTTTCACCATGGTTGCCTCAGGCTGAGCAGTCTTGCTCTCAAATCCCTGGCGAAGCGCTTTATCATGCGTAAGGCTCTCAACCGGGCAAGAAGGTGGCCAGCCTGACACTTGATCAGAAGTTACTGCCACAAAATCCTGCCCGGGAAATGGACGGAATGTTGCATCGTAAGTGTCTGGCTCTATTGCCAATGGCAGTGTGTTCATACTGATTGGTTGTTGTTGCGGAAATGGAATGACAGGTTGATTTCCACAATATACGGCAGCAACCGGCTGACCGGTCATTTGGGTTGTTGCCAGAAATTGAACTGGAACTGTTGAAACGGGAAGGATGCCCCTTGAAGAAATATCTGTAGTTTGAAAAGGATATGAATTAGGACAACAGGGCATCAATGCTTCGCAATTTAATGGAGCCGGGTTTTGTACATAGCCGCTTTTGACATGAGGAGTGACAGGCAATCCTGAAACTTCTGGCTCTGGATAATGTACCCGTTCATCAATGTTCATAGGAGGCAATGGCATTCTAAAAGTTCTCTTAATTAATTTATCCTGATTTTTTTAAACTGTATTATAGAAAAATTTTCCATTTTAAATGCGATCAGTTTCAGTTTCAGTTTCAGTTTCAGTTGGTCAGGCGGGAGTGACGGCTTTTGTTAAATATACCTGATTGCAATTTATTGTTAGACGGTTAGGCAGAACGTATTGGGCCAGGGGCAAAATGACATAAAATGAATTTGCTGAGAGGATGCTCCCAGCAAGTTAAGCGGATCTATTCGGGATACAGCTCACCGAGCTGCTGATCTTTTTTCCGACCAGACTTTGTACCTTTGAGCTTTTTGCACACTGCCAGCAATGCTGTCAACTGCTCTTCTTGAGCAGCTGTGGCAGCCCCTCCTGCCTGAGTTTGATAAAGACTGGCGGTCAGTTGGTTGCAGATATCGCTCAGTTCCTCTGAGCCAAGCTGGTTGAGACAGTCGGTCAATGAAGTCCGGTTCTCGTTGTTAAGGTTGTTGTTAAGGTTGTTGTTAAGATATATGCGACACCAGTTTTTCAGTTCACTCAACGTCAACCGAACATCGTTCTGCAGGCAGGCAGCTTCCAGTTGCCGGAATGCTTCTGCTTCAGAGGCGTGTTTCCCGGATTGATGACGACCACCCATGTTAGTGATGGGTTGATCTGACTTTGTTGCGGCACCGGATTTGAACCGCCAGAGCCCCAGGGTCACCAGCCATAACAGTGCAAAAAAAGCGGTTAACCACTGCCAGAAGACAGGTGTCTGCCAGATGCTGGCAGGCTCCAGCGGTGTTGTATCGCTGACTCTCGCAGGATCCGGACATTCAGCAGGCTTGTCTGTTGGCAATGTGGTCGGGGAGGTCACGGTTAAGGCATTAGCGTTTGGATCGGCGGATACCTCTATCTCTGTTGCAGGCAGTCTGGAGGTTTTAGTCTCGCCACTTGCTGTATCAAACCAGGTGTATTCAATCGCGGGCAATGTGATTTTTCCGGGGCGGGTAGGAATCATGGCTATGGAATCTGTGCGCTGCCCTTGAACGCCATTGGCTGTTTCCCGGTCTGCTGTCCCGGATTTATCCGGGTAGCTGTTCACTCCCTTTGGCTGAGTCATCAGAATAGGTGGCAGTTGTGCGGCACTGAGACCGTCGGCATTGACGGTAATGGTTCGGGTAATGGCATCCCCCACCTGCAAACTGTCCAGTGGCTGACTCCATTGCTCCTGAATCGTTACCTTTCGCGCGGGTAACCAGGTGTCACCCGCAGGGTAGTTTTCAGGTCTGGGTTTTACTTCAATTTGTATCTCCCTGGAGCGGGCAAGTACGGGTTTGCCACCACTGGAAAAGAAACTGCCAAATGGATCCCGGGGCTCGGCCGCCACACCGGTAAAGGTCAGTGATGGTATGATTATTTCGCCCACCGATTGGGGATGAATCGAGTACTTCAACTCAAATCCCCGGTAGCGAATACCCTCAATAATGGTATCCAGTTTCCGTGTTTCCCCCAGCTGCTGAATCAGCGCATCGCTGATATCCAGGGCGCTCAGCCGGTTATCATCATACAGCTGGACTCTGGAGAGAATGGTCAGGGTGAAGATCAGCTCCTGCTGGACATAAATACTGTCACTGCTGACCTCGGCGTTCATCAGGATTGGGCCGGTATCCGTTGTCGGGTCATCGGGTCGGTTATCGCGGACGGTGATGGTAACCGCTTCAGATTGCCGGTCACCCAGTTGGATGGGTGGAATCACCAGCGTTCCCTGCTGTTTCGGAGCCAAGGTAACCACCCAGTCGCGGGTAAACTCCCTTTTGCCGTTAATGATGCTGGTCTTGTTCTGTTGCCGGGTGCCCAGTATGTCAAAACTCCACTCCAGGGGTTTCAGGTCCGGAGCGTCACTGGAACTTTCATCCGTGCGCAGGGTGAGTTCCAGGGTTTCATGGCTGGCCAGTGATGTTCTGTTAACACTGGCGGTAAATGCGGCATTGGCCATCATGGAAACCGAAAGACTGATCAATGCGGTCAACATCAAATAAAATGACTTTCGATTTACCATGATGCCTCCTTCGTTCTGTTTTGCTGTTGTTGAAATAGTTGTTGAGACTGTTGCTGATGCAGAAACTTTCTGCGTAATAAACCACCCGGGTCATCCGGAATGGTTCTCAACCAGCTTTCAATAGCCTGCTGTTCGGCTGAAAGTGGCTGTTCATCTACTCCTTCATCCGAAGCACTGGCCGTTGTGTCCGGAGCTTTATCATTAACTTTATTTTTTTCGGCCTGATCGGTCTGTTGCGATGGACTGGTACTGTCCTTATCTTCAGACGGTTCAGATTGGGCGTGTTGTTGATCTTGCTGCTGGTTCTGATCAACTGGCGGGTTGTTCTGCGGGCGCTGTTGCGATGAAGATTCCTGCGCACTGGTGTTTTCACCGGCCTGGTCATTTTCAGCAGCATCATCCCGGTTGTTGTTTCTGGATTGGTTATTATCGCTCCGGGACTGCTGTTGGCTATTTTCACCCTGGCCACTTTCTTGTCGGGTGCTATTTTGCTGACTGTCGTTTCCCTGATTTTGCTGCGATTGATCGGACTGCTGCTGCAATAACTGTTCAACCAGATGGCGATTGAACCTGGCAACCTCCATATCGTGTTGTTGGGATAATGCCTGGTCATAAGCGTCAATGGCTTCCTGAAGTTTGCCTGCCCTGGCCAGTGCATTGCCCCGGTTGTAAGCCGATTTGGGCTCAATCGTCTGATCATCAGGAGAGTTCAGGGTTGATGCAGATTCCTCAAACTGCTGATTCCGGAACAAGGCTTCCGCTTTCCAGGCCTGATCATTGAACAGGCTGGCTGCCAGCTCCGTATTCCCCTCCTGAAGCGCTTTTTGCCCCTGCTGATCCCGTGTCTGCCAAAGGTCATTCCAGCTCAATGCCATGGCATCCTGAGGGACCGGCAGCAGAGAGACCATGATCAGTACTAACCATCCACGGCGAAAGCCCAGCAGGGCAGCCGGTAATAGCAGCCATACCAGCCAGTAACCGGCGTCATACCACTGATCAAACTCACGCTCAGTTGATATCTGTCCGCTGAATAGTGGATTGATGTTATCGGTTGGCAGTAGGGCTTGCAGGTCTGAAGCTGCAACGGTCATGGTCTGGTATCCACCGCCATTGGCCCGGGTCAGTGACTGCAGACGGGATTGCTCCAGCTGAGGGACGACAATGGCTCCCTGTTGATTTTTCAGATAACCGCCATCAGGCAATGGAATCGGTGCCCCCTGTTCCGTTCCGGTACCAAGAATGGATAAACGGATACCGCTGTTCTGCAGCAGACTGGAAATCTGCTCCGCCTGTGTTGCGGTCATGGAGCCGGTAACTAGCAAAATATCGCCGGACTCACTGCTGCCCTGAGTCAGGAGCTGTTTTGCCAGGCGCACTGCTGCTACAGGGTCGTTACCCTGTACGGGCATAATGTCAGGGCCAAGGGCTTTGGTCAGGTTGTTTAATGTACGACTATCGTCTGTCAGTGGCGCTACGGTATGGGCAGAGCCAGCGTAGGCGACCAGGGCAGAGAGCCCTTCACTGCGCTGGTTGAACAAATCCTGCAGCTTGAAACGCACCCGGGTCAGGCGGTTGGGGGAAAGATCCGCCGCGTACATGTGATAGGAGAGATCAACGGCAACCACCCAGGGCTGTTGATGTTTACTGACGGGTACCGGCTCCTTCTGCCAGGCAGGCCCGGCAAGGGCCAGAGAGGCGATTACCCAGCCAGTCCATACCAGCATCAGCGGCCAGCGAGCCGGTTTCTGCTGCTCTCCTTCCAATAACCAGGGCAGGAGAGCAGCGGCAATGACTTTAGACCAGCTGCCCCGATCCCGATGTTGTCGCCAGAGCACGAATACCAGGGTGATGCAGGGCAGTAGCATCAGCAGCCAGAGTGGTCTGAGAAAATGGAATTGATCCATAAACAAAGAGAAAAATTCAATCATGGTGAGCCTTCCCTTTGTCAGCTTTCCAGTGGTTAAAAGCGCTGGGGAAATTGATCTTTATCATTGCCGGGATCAGGCTTAGCAGCAGCGCCAGCCCCAGTGGCCAGAAAAACAGATTCTTGCTGGGGCGAAACACCTCTTCTTCCTGAACGACAGGTTCAAGCTGATCCAGCAGCGCATAAATCTTATTCAGTTCCTCAATGTTGCGGGCCCGGAAATACTGACCGCCTGTCAGTTCTGCCATTTCCTGTAAGGTTTGCTCATCCAGGTCCGCCGATGGATTAACCCGGCGGGAGCCAAAGAAACTGCGCTCCACCATCTCTTCAGCCCCGAGGCCAATGGCGTAGATTTTGATGCCTTCTTCTCTGGCAATCTGGGCAGCCTGCAGCGGCGAGATTTCTCCGGCGGTGTTGGCACCATCGGTCAGTAAGATAAGCACCCGACTGTCTTCAGGGCGCTTACGAAGATGTTTAACGGTAAGACCCAGGGCATCTCCGATCGCTGTCTTGTTGCCCGCCATCCCGATAGCCGACTCATTCATCAGTGTTCTGACCGTTTCCCGGTCAAAGGTCAGCGGAGTTTGCAGATAGGCCTGGGTACCAAACAGGATAAGCCCAAGCCGGTCGCCACGGCGGCGCTGGATAAAGTCATTCATCACCGCTTTGGTGGCGCTCAGCCGATCAACCTGACGGCCATTGAGCACCATATCCTTGATCTCCATGCTGCCTGAGAGGTCAACGGCCATCACCAGGTCACGACCACTGTCTTGTATCTCAACGGGGTCTCCCAGCCAGACCGGTTTGCTGGCAGCAACAAGCAGCAGTAGCCAGATCACACCGGGTAGAATGGTTCGTTTGCCAGAAGGCGTTTCCTGTTCTGCCCGTTGCTCTCCCACTATGGACGACAGCTTGCCATAAAAAGGGGTATACAGCGCGGCATCATTATTACTGCTGGCTGGTTTGACCCATCGATAAACCAGCAGAGGTAAGGGCAGGGCAATCAGTATCCAGGGCCATTCAAGCTCAAGCATGGTGTTTCTTTATCCATTGCCGGGTGAGTTTATACACGTTTGCTGGCATCTCGTCAGGAGTGCCGTGGGTTGGCGTTAGCGGTGTCTGCGGGTTATAGCGGTGGTTATTGAAGGCGCTGTGGTTGAGGAAGTCGGGCATGTCGCCGGTATCCGCCAGAAACTGGCACCAGGAAGCCCCGCTCAGCCCGGCAACCTTGTTTGCAGGAAACGCGTGCAGGGCTACCCGTTTTAACAGTTCATTGGATTCATTGGCCAGTCTGTGCAGCGACTGATGAACCTGATAGTCAGCGTGAATTTTCCTGGCTTGCAGCAGTGCCTCTGAGCGATAACGGTTTTTCTGCCAGCGACGCCAGCCATAGACGGTGACCAGAACCATCAGGGCAATACCAATCAACGCCAGAAGCCACCAGCCAATGGCGGGTGGCCATAATCCAACAGGGTCCGGGAGATGGTTCGGCCGGAGTTGGTCCAGAGGATTTTGCAGGTCCATAACTAAGTCCCCTGAGGTGCCGTAAGCTCAAAACAGGCGTTAACCACCAAATATCTCTTCACTGAGCCAGCTCCCTGTTGTTCGTCCTGACACCATACAGCCCCAACAACTGCTGCGCGGAGGGTGTGGCGCAATTAATCTCCAGCAGCGGGATACGATACCGTGCCAGCATCTGCTTCAGCTGTTCATGGTGCACCAGATACTGCTGATGGAACTGCTGGCGCAGCTGAGGGTGGCCGGTGTTCACTGACAGGTTGTGCATGCCATCGGTTATCCGGTATTGATCCGGAGCTGGCAGATGCTGTTCCAGAGGGTCGTTCACTTTAATCGCCATCAGTTCATTGTGCCGGGCCAGCTGAGCCAGATGCTGTTCGGACTCTTTATTAACATGACTGAAATCGCTGATCAGAAATATCTGGGTGCCGGGGTGTGCCACTCGCCGGGTATGCCTGAGGGTTCTGGCCAGCCCATGTTCTGCATCCATACTGGCTATGGAGGCAAGGCGGAGTTTTCGGTTCATCCGTTCCATCTGATTAAGCCAGTGCATCAGCGTTTTTCTGGAACGCTTTGGTCGTGTTTCATTCAGCTCATGTTCATTGAAAATAACACCGCCAATCCGGTCACCATGGTTAAGGGTGGCCCAGGCAATCAGGGCGGAGATTTCCGCCGCAGTGACGGATTTGAAGTTCAATTGACTGCCAAAGAACATGGCATGGCTCTGGTCGAGCAAAATCATCACCGGCCGCTCCCGCTCTTCCTGAAAGACTTTGGTGTGCGGCTTCATTCTCCGGGCCGTGACCCGCCAGTCGATGGAACGGATATCATCCCCGAACTGATAGGCCCTGACTTCTTCAAAGTCGATACCACGGCCCTTGAACGGGGAGCGGGAGTTACCCAGCATCTGTCGCAGGCTGCGTCCCTGGCGAAACAAAGGCAGGTCCCTGGCCGACAACCGCAGATTAACCAGGCTCTGTAATGTACAGTAGGCTCCACTCATGGCTTGAATAGCCCTTTAAATGCAGGTGTGAATCAGTTCAGGCGATGGGAACTACGTCTAATAGCTGGTTGATGATCTGGTCTGCATCTTTACCTTCGGCTTCAGCTTCAAAAGTCAGCAGCAGGCGATGGCGCAGCACGTCGTGGGCGATCGACTGGACATCATCAGGGGTGACATAATCACGGCCATCCAGCCAGGCATAAGCGCGGGCGCAGCGATCAAGAGCAATGGTACCCCTGGGGCTGGCACCGTAATCCAGCCATCCTGAGAGTTGATCGCTGTAACGTTCCGGGTGGCGGCTGGCATTAATTAACTGGACAATGTATTCCTCAACCGATGGTTCCATGTGCACGGTCAGCACTGCCTGGCGGGCCTGCAGAATTTCTTCCTGGGTAAGCGGGGATTGGGGGCGCTCAACCGGTGTCTGCATGGCTTCGGCCAGTTTCAGAATCGCCCGCTCTGCTGCCACATCGGGATAGCCCACCCGGACATGCATGATAAAGCGATCCAGCTGGGCTTCCGGCAATGGGTAAGTGCCTTCCTGCTCAATGGGGTTCTGGGTGGCCATCACCATAAAGACCTCAGGCAATGGGTAGGTTTTCTGGCCAACACTGACCTGCCGCTCGGCCATGGCTTCCAATAATGAAGACTGAACTTTGGCCGGTGCGCGGTTGATCTCGTCCGCCAGAATCAGGTTGTGAAAAATCGGGCCGGGCTGAAACCGGAAGCTGCCATCTTCCGGCAGATAGATGTCGGTGCCGGTGACATCGGCAGGCAGCAGGTCAGGGGTAAACTGGATTCTGTGGAAGTCGGCATCCAGGCCATCGGACAGTGCTTTAACCGCCCTGGTCTTGGCCAGGCCGGGCGCACCTTCAACCAGCAGGTGTCCGTCAGCCAGCAGGGTGATTAACAGGCGGTTAACCAGATGCTCCTGGCCAATGATGGTGCTGGAAAGGTAGTTTTTCAGCTGACTGAATTGGGTAAAACAGTGGCTTGATGACATTTTTTCAACCTGGCAATCTGTCTGCGTCTTTAAAAAGAGTGCATGGCACCACTTTTCAGTCTGGAAATTCTACAAGTCATTTGCGCTATTGATAAGCCCCACCCCTTTGTCTTGTCGAATGCTTTACGGTTAACTAACTAAAGACCTTATTTTCGACAGTGCCCTTCAATATAGGTTTGCCAGGGCCGATGGTCTAGTACATGGATTTTAAAACAGATATCTATTCAAAATGGAGAGGCCAGGGATGGGGCAGTTAAATAGTCAGGAGCGTGAAGAAACTCTGGATAAACTGATCAGTGATCTGGCTGCCCATATTCCGGTAGAGCAGCTGGATAGCTTTCATGAGTTTGTCTACCGGTATTACTCACTGGATACCCATGAGGATCTGGTATCCGGCAACTGGCAGGAACTGCTGGGCGCTACTCACTCATTCTGGAAGTTTATTCAATACCATAATCCGGGCCAGCCGCGCATTGAGGTGATCAATCCGGAATATAACATGCACGGCTGGCACTCAACCCATACCGTCATCCGAATCCTCCATCGGGATATGCCTTTTGTGGTGGACTCGCTCAGGATGAAGCTGAACGATTATGGCTCGACCATTCATTTATTGCGCAATGGCGTCTTCTATTCCCGGCGTGCCGCAGACATGACCCTGCAGTTTGGGGATGAACGGGGTGAGGGTGAATTTGTTTGCCAGGAGGCCTTTGTTTATCTCGAAATCGACCGTTGTGAAGACCAGAGTCAACTGGACCAGCTGGAAAGCCAATTAAATGCGGTGCTGAGAGATGTCAGTCGTGTTGTCGATGACTTCGGTGAAATGACCGGACGGGTGAAAAGGCTGGCGGCTATGGCCGGAGAGCCGGGGGCTATGCCGGGAGGCTTGCTGAAAAAAGACGATGAGGTTCAGGCCTTTCTGGAATGGCTGCTGGATGATAATTTCACCTTCCTGGGTTACGAAGAACTGATTGTCACAGAACATGAAGGCAGTCGTCGTCTGAGAAGACCGTCGGAGTCACTGTTTGGGTTGTTGAAACCTGTCAATGAAGGTCAGCCCGGTCAGCTGTCACTGGAACCCTTTATTGAACATGATCTGTTTGAGCTGACCGAACGGCTCTCGTTCTCCAAAGCTTCTGTCCGTTCCAGTGTTCACCGGCCAGCCTATCCTGACTTTATTACTGTGCGACGCTTTGATGAGCAGGGGCGCATTGTGGGTGAGGCGCGTATTGTTGGTCTCTACACCTCTCCGGTGTATCGCAAGACGCCCTACGCCATTCCCTATATCCGTAATAAGGTGTCGGCAATCCTGCAACGCTCTGGTCTGGACCCCAAAAGCCATCATGGCAAAGACCTGGTGCAGATACTGGAGATTTTCCCCAGGGATGAACTGTTTCAGACCAGTCAGGACGAACTTTTTCAGACCGCCATGTCAATCCTGCGAATGCAGGAGCGGAAACAGATAAAAGTCTTTATCCGCCAGGATCCCTACGGGCCATTCTGTTCAGCGCTGGTCTATGTGCCAAGGGATATCTACAGTACCCGCTTCCGTCGGCGGGTGGAAAACATTCTCTGTCACCGACTGGAGGCAGAAGACAGCGAGTTTACCACCTATTTTTCTGAGTCGATCCTGGCCAGGGTTCATTTCGTGTTCAAGTTGAAAGGGCGGATTGATTACAATCTGGATGTGATTACCCGGGAGATTATGCTCGCGGGATCATCCTGGAATGATGACCTCCGGACAGAGGTGCTGGAAACTTTTGGGGAGGTGCGGGGGAATAAACTGCTGGCAAGGTTCTCCGATGGGTTCAGTGCCGCCTATCAGGAAGCGTTCAAGCCCCAGTCTGCGGTGACGGATATTCGCCATTTTGAAAAAATGGACAATGACCGGCCGCTGGCCATGGGGTTTTACCAGTCACTGGACGATGCTGCCGGGCTGGTTCACCTGAAGCTGTACCATTTTATCGAGCCTCTGCCGTTAGCTGACCAGATTCCAATTATTGAAAACCTGGGTCTGCGTGTGCTCGGTGAGTATCCCTATCTGATTAACACCGCTTCCGGTGACACCATCTGGATCCATGACTTTCAGTTAAGTTTCGATTCACGAATTACCATTGATCTGCAAAAAGTGGGTCCTACCTTCCGGGAAGCGTTTGAAAAAATCTGGTTCGGGGAGGCGGAAAATGACCGGTTCAACCGGCTGGTATTATCTGCTGGCCTGAGTTGGCGGCAGGTTGCCATGCTGCGGGCTTATGCCCGTTATATGAAGCAGATTCGTGTCGGTTTCAGTCAGACTTATATTGCCGAAACGTTGTGCAATAACATTGAGATTGCCCGGTTGTTGGTGGCGTTGTTTGAGGTTCGCTTCAACCCCATGCTGAAGCTGTCCATAACCCAGCGGCTTGCTCGCCAGCAGCATATTCAGCAGCAAATTCTCCATGGGCTTGATCAGGTGGAAGTGTTGAGTGAAGACAAGCTTATCCGGTGTTATCAGGATGTGATCAAGGCAACACAGCGAACCAACTTTTATCAGCAGGATGACGAAGGCAGTGCCAAGTGGTATATCTCCCTGAAAATGGCGGCAAGGGAGATACCGGACATTCCCAAACCGGTGCCACTGTATGAAATTTTTGTCTACTCGCCCATTGTCGAAGGTGTTCACCTGAGAGGGGGCAAAGTGGCCCGAGGCGGTTTGCGCTGGTCTGACCGGGTGGAAGATTTCAGAACGGAAATTCTTGGACTGGTCAAGGCCCAGCAGGTGAAAAATGCGCTTATTGTCCCCGTTGGTGCCAAAGGCGGTTTTGTGCCCAAACAGTTACCGGTTGATGGCAGCCGGGAAGCGATAATGGCAGAGGGGATTCGCTGTTATAAAACCTTTATCAGAGGACTGTTGGATATCACCGATAACCTGGTGGAAGGTGACGTGGTTCATCCGGATGGCGTGGTGATGTATGACGACAGTGACAGTTATCTGGTGGTGGCCGCGGATAAAGGCACGGCAACGTTTTCCGATATCGCCAACGGCATTGCACAGGATTACAACTTCTGGCTGGGGGATGCCTTTGCTTCCGGGGGCAGTGTGGGTTATGACCACAAGAAGATGGGGATTACCGCCAGAGGTGCCTGGGTTTCGGTGCAGAGACACTTCCGGGAAAAAGGGATACATGTCCAGCAGGATGTGATCTCTACCATTGGTATTGGCGATATGGGCGGAGATGTTTTTGGCAATGGTATGTTGTGCTCCGAAACCATTGCTTTAATTGGTGCATTCAATCATCTGCATATTTTTGTTGATCCCAATCCGGATGTTTATCAGAGTTTTGCCGAGCGCCGTCGTCTGTTTGATTTGCCTCGTTCCAGCTGGGCAGACTACGACACCAGTCTTATTTCTAAGGGCGGGGGCGTTTTTTCCCGCCAGGCAAAGTCAATCGCCATCAGTCCTGAAATGAAGGAACGCTTTGGTATTACCGCCAGTCATCTGCCACCCAATGAGTTGATTCGCTGTATGTTACGGGCCCCGGTTGATCTGTTATGGAATGGCGGTATCGGTACCTACATCAAGTCAATGAACGAAACCCACAGCGACGTGGGGGATAAGGCCAATGATCCACTGAGAATTAATGGTTGTGAAGTTCAGGCCAGTGTGGTCGGGGAAGGGGGGAATCTTGGGCTGAGTCAACTGGGGCGTATGGAATATGCGCTGCAGGGCGGTGGCTTGAATACCGACTTTATCGATAATTCCGGTGGCGTTGACTGTTCTGATCACGAGGTCAATATCAAGATTCTGCTGAATGATATGGTCGCCAATGGCGATATGACCATTAAACAGCGAAACCAGCTGCTGGAAAGCATGACCGATGAAGTGGCCGCCCTGGTATTGACCAATAACTACCGTCAGACCCAGGCGATTTCTGTGGTTGAATCGGACGTTGCCTCAAGAATGGGCGAGTATCGTCGTTTTATGCAGCACCTTGAGGAGCAGGGTAAGCTGGACAGAACCATTGAGTTTTTGCCAGATAATGAAGCGATGGCCGAACGGGCCGCTAATGGGCAGGGGTTAACCCGGCCGGAATTGTCCCTGTTGATTTCATACAGTAAAGCTGACCTGAAAGAAGCGTTACTGAACTCGACAGTGATTGATGATCGATATCTTACCCGGGAATTATACAGTGCCTTTCCCCGGATTCTGGTGGACCGCTTTCCGGAGGAGATCAGAAAACATCGTCTGCGCAAGGAGATTATCTCTACCCAGATTGCCAATCATCTGATTGATATGATGGGGATTACCTTTGTTTATCGGCTGCAAATGACCACGGGTGCGTCATCGGCCGAGATCGCCCGTGCCTTCAGTGCCAGTCGTGATGTGTTTAATGTTTCCCGTTACTGGATGATGATTGAGCAATTGGACCATAAAGTTTCCAGTGCATTGCAGTACCGGATGATGGGCGCATTGATCAAGCTGGCGAGGCGGACTACCCGATGGTTTATCCGCCTGAAGCGTCAGGACCTGATACCGACCGAGTGTGTTGAACATTATGGGCCCAGGGTGGAGAAATTCCTCTCCTGTTTTACCGAATCCCTCGGTGAAGAAGAAAAGGCAGAGTTGGACAAGGCCGTTGACAGTATGGTTGCACAAGGCGTTCCACAGGCGCTGGCTCTGGTGGTTGCCGGGCAGCGTTATCTATTGAGTGTGTTGCCCGTGATCAGGGTAGCCGACGAAACCGGTGTTCCCCTGGAGGTGGCCATCAGGACTTTCTTTACCATAGGTTCTCGCCTGGAGCTGACCTGGTATGGTAATGCCCTGTCGCAACTGGAGGTGACTAATCACTGGCAGTCTCTGGCACGGGACAGCGCCAGGGACGAGTTGAGCTGGCAACAGCGTAAATTATCCGAAGGGCTCATCACCATGGCGCAGGATGGCGTACCCATTGAGCAAACCATCGATAAATGGATTATGGATAACCATGCCCTGGTAGCCCGCTGGCAGAGCATGCTGGCCGAAATACGCAGTGCGCCACAGGCCGACCTGGCCATGTTTGCCGTTGCCAATCGTGAGTTAATGGATCTGGCTCAGGTTAGTTTGCATGGATAGTAACTGAGACAGCCTGATAAATTACTGCTCAGTTACATTAAACGCTGGTTCCAGAACTAATGGAGCAACATCCAGTTTATTCCAGAACCAGCTTGTACTGTTTGGAATCAGTTTTGAGCGGGCAGCATATCGGGCGTGATAATTCGCAAAAAAATACTGGAGAAACTCAGGAAGAATATAAACACTGTAGGGCTTTGATGGGCATTTTCTGGGCTCATAGCCAAAGGCGTGCCCTTTGATGGCGTTGGTTATCAGTATCATATCATCCGGTTGAAAATGTATCTGGTGGCTTTCTGTTTCTGATCTGGTTGTTACCCGGAAGGGGCGGTTCACTTTTCTGGGAAACAGCGTTGCCAGGGCGCGCAGGTTGTGGACTTCATCAGCAAATAGCTGATGCATATCAATAAGGTGCTGGTTTTGATGATGTTCAGCGATGTGAATAACAAAATTTGTCGCTGTATTGCTGATGTTCAATGAATTATCAATCCAGGATAATAAATTGAAAATAATGTTGATGGCTTCCTCTGGTGACACCTCTTCAAGGTCCAGAGTCAGGGAGGGGGCAAATACGGGTAGCACGGCTGCATTATTTTTTCTTAATAGCTCGACTGTTCTTGTTGCCACAGTTTCTCTGGTGGACTGGTGGTTGCCAGAGTGAATGCTCGGCATCAGGGGCTCGTCATATAAATAACAGAGCACTTTGTAAAACTGTTCTAATGTTTGAATATTGGTGTACGGGTGATCTTTTACAAATGAGCTGTTGCCATGAATGAAATGATTGGCTTTTAAATCGTATTTTCCGGTATGCACTTCAAGCTGGTCGTAAAGCCGCTTTATCGGGTAATAATGTTGATTAACCTGCTGCTGAATGTTTCTGTTAACGGGGTATTGTGGAGAGACATTGGAAAACAGTATTTGAAAATATATCTGGGTTAGCAGATTGCTGATCAGATCGGCAGCTTTCTCGCCATATACGAAGTCCGAGGTTTGCTGGTTTGTTAATAACACAGAAGTATCGGGCAGCTGTTGCAGCCTTTCAAACGCCTGCTGAAAGAGTGCTGCCTGCTTGCTTCCATAGCTATGGTGATGCATATCCCTTGCAGCTACAGGATTGTTTTCCAGCAGAAACCAGTTTTGTGCACTCAACAGTCTTCTGTGGGTATGAACGTTGTGCTCTTGTCCTTCAAGAGCGATGATCTGATTGGCGATATCTGCATTAGCGATGAAATAAATTCTTTTGCCTTTGAAGGATAACTCGTAATAACCGTGTTTAGTGGTTTTGGCATAATCGTTAAGTGCCTTGATATCCCGGTAAGAGATGATATACAAATTGTTGATTCGAGATGCTGCCTGAAATGCCTGTAGCAGACTGCTTTTAAACACCCATGACAGCATCGGTGATTGTTCATGAAGCCTCTCAATTGAAAACAGTGTTTCGGTTAATATGGGGACTGCATGCCTGGCGACGGAATATCTCAGGCTTTTGTTTTGCGGATGCTCAATGTCACAGTAGGCCATTTTTGTGGCTAAAACGGCAATGGTAATGGCGAGCCCGGCAATCAGCTTAATATAACGAGGGCCTGTATGCTTTTGCTTATGGCTGCCTGTGTGTTTTCTGTTAAATAACATGGTTAATGGTCACTTTTACCGGAAATCTGGTCAACCACAGATTGATTTAAATGTTATGAATTTTTATTTTTTCAAATTGATATTTCGAAATTGTATATTGTCAGAGATTTGCTGCTGTCAGGTACTCATAAAACACCGTCAATAAACACTTAGTCTGCTTTTTGAGTCATATAGTTCCGCGTGTTGCTTAAATTGGTTTCAGTCAACCATTCAAAAGTGGTTTTTAGTCTGGAAGCCAAGGGCTTGATGTGCCAGAGGTGATATTCAAATTCAGAGTGATTTTGCTGGCAGTTACCAGCCGTCCGGACGCAGGGTTTACCCGGTCAGACGGCGCGGCAGGCAGGCTTCAGGGCGTTTCCTGAAGGTATTGGCTTGGGTCAATGTAGAGACCAAGGGAGCGCTTATCAATGCGCTTTTCCTTGTTTTCAGTCTTGCCGACTTCCTGATATCTGAAGACCACCGTATCACCAACGTTGACATCCAGTTGCTTGTCGGCCGACAGGTATTTGTAATCCTCACCAGCAACCGTCAGGGTATGGATATAGTAATCCGGCATCCCCAGCCAGTCGCTGTGAGGGCCATCGGTGCTGATAGCTTCAAGCAGACCACGACCTTCCAGTTTTGGCTGGCGTTTTTGAAAACTTCTTTGCATGGGGCTGTTATCTCTAGAGACTTTTGAATAGCGGTTAGTTGAAAGGATCGGGTCGGGAGCGACGTTTGTTTCTCTGGCGCCAGTGGATGACAACATTCCAGCGCCAGGCCGCCCGAATCAGCAGGTAACTGATAAAGCCGAGCACAACGCCTGATACCAGCGATCCCAGATAAAGAGGCTTCCACACACGGGCAAGTCCGGCACCCAGACCTTGTACGGTGAGTTCAAAGGAAGCTTCACTTACCGGTGTCTGAAGGATAAAACAGCCAATTTTGTATGTAAAATAGAATATGGCAGGCATGGTCAATGGGTTGGTTATCCAGACCAGTGCCACAGAAAGAGGCAGATTGCATCGGAAAACAATGGCCAGACATGCCGCCAGAATCATTTGGAAAGGCATGGGAATAAACGCAACAAATATGCCGACAAAAAATGCGGCAGCAGCGGAGCGGCGATTCAGTTGCCACAGGTTTGCATCATATAATGCAGAACCCAGAAACCGCAGGTGGCGATGTTCCTTGATGGTTTTTGGTTCCGGCAAATACCTTTTAATCAGTTTTTTCGCCATATCCTTTCACTATCTTACCGCTATCATGACATCAACTCATTATGCTCTGAGCTATGACTTTAGTTCATGGTTTGCAGAGGTTGCCAGTTTTCCAGTATGGAAGTCTTGCCAGTTGCCTTCAATCGATTCGGGATTGGCTTTTCCAGACTGAAATTCATCTATGCTTGCTGATTTTCATCGGCCATAGCATGCCACTTTTCAAATAAAGAATGGTTGATTATGCCACAGCACAATTGCGGTCATTCAAGGCAGGGCAGAACAGTGCCTTGAATGAGGTAAAGCCTTGGATTATGCACTGAAATGGTAGGCAAGACTACGTGGATAACACGCACACGACCATAAAACCGGCAAGGGGATTACTTATCTTCGTACTTGCCAGTGGTTTTGTTTCATTGACATTTGGCATGTCAGTACTGCTGTCGATCAGCCTGCCGCTGTTCATTCTGTTTCTGTGGGGATTATCGTCAGCCGGAGCTTCCCGGGTCCGCTGGTGGCTGCTGCCTCTGCTGGCGGGTACTCTTGTCAGCTCATGGTATGCATCGCATTACGCTGTCACTCGCCTTGATGGCTATATACATGGGCGGGATATCAATATCGAAGGAAAGATTGCCAGTCTGCCGGTGATAAACGGCATGGCAGCGCGCTTTGATTTCGCAGTCAGTCATGCAGGGGCTGTTCTGTATGCCAAAAAGGTCAGGCTCAGCTGGTATGAACCGCCGGATTTGCAGGCTGGAGAGACTTGGCAGTTAACGGTCAGGTTGCGACAGCCCCATGGTTTTTCAAGCCCGGGTGCGTTCGATTATGAAGCCTGGGCGCTGCGTCAGGGGATACAGGCCACGGGGTATGTGAAGTCCGGATCACTGCTCGACAATAGTGTTAGCGGGATATATCGCCTTCATCAGGTAAGGGCGCTTTTAAGAGAGTGGTTGTACTCCACGGTATCGGATAACAACAGAGGAATCTTCTCGGCACTGCTGCTGGGTGATAAAACCGCAATCAATACTCAGCAATGGCAGATGCTGAATGAGACGGGAACCACCCATTTGATGGTGATTTCCGGCCTGCATATCGGTCTTATGGCCTGGTTGGGCTTTTCCCTTGCCACCATTGTTGGGCGATTGGGGGGAATTCCACTTCGGAGTGTACCCTTACCCGTGGTCAAGGCGCTGACAGGCATGCTGTTTGCGTTGTTCTATGCCCTGTTGGCCGGGTTCAGTGTGCCGGTGCAGCGGGCCCTGGTGATGACATTTGCTGCATTACTGGCACCCTTGCTGGGTATCAGAGCCTCTCCCGCCACACTTTGGTTGTTGGCTTTGGCGGCAGTGCTGGCCATTGACCCTCTGGCCATAACCAGCAATGGATTCTGGTACTCGTTTATTGCCGCAGGTGCACTGCTGTTCGGTATGGTTGGCAGAAAGGAGAGGACTGGCTGGCCGGTAACCCTGTTTAAGCCGCAATGGCTGGTGTTTGCCCTGTTGACGCCTTTGCTGCTGTTTAATGGTCAGCCGGTATCACCACTGTCTCCGCTGGTGAATCTTCTCGCCATTCCATTAATTGGCATTGCCGTCGTTCCCTTGCTGCTGTTCAGCGCAATTGTGCAGTTTGTGTTGCCTGAGGCTGCCGGTTTCATTATGGCCGGGCTGGATTATCTGGTGACAGGGTTTCAATGGGTACTGCAGTGGGTGTCCGGTTTGATAGTGCTTATTCCACCACAGCAGTCTCTGACCTGGCTTGACCTGTTGTTCGCTGTGGTCGGCATGTTGCTGCTGATTGCTCCGGCAACTCTGCGTTTGCGCTGGCTTGCCCCGGTGATGCTGATGCCTTCGTTGTTCCCGAAAACACCTGAGATACCGGCAGGTCAGGCTGAGGTCACTGTTTTGGATGTAGGGCAAGGGTTGTCTGTGTTTATCAGAACACGTCAGCACCTTCTGGTATACGACACTGGTGACCGGTTCTCGGAAAAATTGTCAGCGGCAGAAAGCGTGATTCTTCCGGCGCTGTCCAAATCCGGCGTGACCCAAATTGATCGCATTATCATTTCTCATGGTGATCAGGATCATTCAGGTGGTTTGCCATCACTGTTGTCCAGATACCCGAATGTACCGGTTATCAGTGGTACCAGGCTGCCCGGTTTTGAGCAAGAGTGGGTGAAATGCCAATCCGGAGATCATTGGGAGTGGGATGGGGTTTATTTTCAGGTGCTGGCCGGTGGTGAATATCGGCGCAGCAATGATGCATCCTGTGTCCTGAAAGTGACAGCAGGGTCAGACAGTCTTTTACTGCCCGGAGACATTAGTGGACGGGTTGAGAAACGGTTAATTGAGCAGGGCGCTGAGCTCGAATCCAGTGTGCTGGTGGCCGCTCACCATGGTAGCCGGTTTTCCAGTAGTTCTGACTTTCTCTCTGCGGTTCAGCCCGGGGCGGTTATTTTTTCCTCCGGCTTTGCCAATCGCTTCGGTCATCCGGCCGCTGAAACATTAGCCCGTGCGCAAAGCTCGGGGGCGAAAATTTTTAATACCGCTGCGGACGGCTCACTTTCCTTTACGCTCGGTAGCGGTGATATGACCGTTTCAGCCTACCGCAAAACACACACCCGCTATTGGTGGCGCTGACGCTCTGCCAAAGCGATCAGTTACTGCTTAAATGGCGCTAATCTCTGTGATACAGTCATACTGGCCGGGAACTGATATGCCTGACATTAACCGGGCCAGATATCATGAATTTGTCATTATAAGGGAAGATTATTGTGTTCGAACTGGTGAAATCCGGTGGTTGGCTGATGGTGCCTATCCTGTTGTCTTCAGTCATTGCCATGGCAATCATCTTCGAGCGGCTCTGGACGTTGAGACCCTCACGCATTGCACCGAAAAATACCCTGTCTCAAGTATGGAGGTGGATCAAAAGTAATGGATTGGACAATCGCAAGCTTGACCAGCTGAAAGCCGGGTCGCCCCTGGGAGAGATTCTGGCCGCTGGTCTGACCAATGCCCGCAGCGGCCGGGAAATCATGAAGGAAAGTATTGAAGAGCAGGCGGGCAAGGTGATCCATGACCTTGAACGTTATCTCAATACCCTGGGGACCATTGCCGCGATTACTCCGCTGCTGGGTTTGCTGGGAACCGTGATCGGTATGATTGATGTCTTTACTGTGCTGATGGTTGAAGGCACCGGTAATGCCGGTGTTCTTGCTGGCGGGATTTCCAAGGCTCTCATTACCACAGCAGCCGGTCTTACCGTAGCTATCCCGGCCCTGATTTTCCATCGCTATTTTACCCGGCGCATTGATGAGCTGGTGGTTGCCATGGAGCAGGATGCCATCAAGCTGGTGGAAGTGCTGCAGGGTGATCGCAAGGGCTCTTCATCCGCTCCGGGCAGTGAGGCCAGGAAAAAATGAACTTCCGACGACAGATAAATCAGGAAGAGGTGTCGATCAACCTGACGCCCCTGATTGATGTGGTATTCCTGCTGCTGATTTTCTTTATGGTCTCAACCACCTTCACCAAGGAGACGCATCTGGTCATTGACTTGCCGGAATCCTCCGGCGAGGTGTTGCAGCAGCAGCCAAAGCAGATTGAGATCATCATCAGCAAGTCCGGAGATTTTGCCGTTGATGGTCAGGGACTGGTCAATGGTCAGCTGGATACACTCAAGCGGGCACTGGGTAAAGTAAGCCAGGGAGACAGCAAGATACCCCTGATTATTACCGCTGACGCCAATACGCCTTATCAGGCGGTTGTTACGGCAATGGATGCTGCCGGGCAGCTGGGTTTTACCAACCTGAGCATGACCACCCGAAAAGATACCGAGTCTGATCAGTGAAGCTCTGGCCCCGTTTCAGCCAGTCGGTCACAGACTCCTGGTATGCTCCTGCCGGTGGCTGGACCCGCTGTCTCAAGCCACTTAGCTGGTTATTTTCCTTTCTGGCTGCGAGAAGAAAGCAACGTTTACTGCAGGCAGCGCGATGGTCTTCGCCTGTGCCGGTCATTGTGGTGGGTAATATTTCGGTAGGGGGAACCGGTAAAACCCCTTTGGTTGCCGCCCTTGTACGGGAGTTTCAGCGAAGGGGCTACCGGCCTGGGATTATCAGTCGTGGATTTGGTGCGAAAACCGGAGGTATGCCTCTGTCGGTGCGGCCGGATTCAGACCCGGCAAAGGCAGGGGATGAGCCGGTGATGCTCGCCCGACAGCTGCATGTCCCTTTGATTGTTGACGTTGATCGTGTAAAGGCGGCCCGCTATCTCTGTGATCAGACAGACTGCAATCTGATCATCGCAGATGATGGATTGCAGCACTATAATCTGCAACGGCATATTGAAGTATTGGTTCTGGATGGTGACCGGTTGCTTGGCAACCAGCTGTGTCTGCCCGCAGGCCCGCTTCGGGAACCACCGGAAAGAATGAGCCAGGTGGATATGATTCTGGTCAACACCAACCATGCTTCTCTGTCAGCGAAGGCTGAGGAAGTAGAAAGTTCGCTTGGGCTGACCACGCTGGAGCGGGAAAAACTGTATTGTTTTTCCCTTGAACCTTCGGCGCTGGTCAGCATGACGGGGATTTCGCAACCAATTCCCGATAAAACCAGGGTTCATGGTGTTGCAGGAATTGGTAATCCGGAGCGTTTTTTTAATACACTGCGCGCTTTGGGATACGATGTTATTGGGCATCCTTATCCGGATCACCACGTATTTGCACCGGAAGATATCTGTTTTAACGACGATCTTCCGGTAATTATGACGGCTAAGGATGCCGTTAAATGCAGTGGTTTTGCCGATCACCGACACTGGTATCTGCCGGTGACGACCCGTGTATCGGACTCATGTATTGAGCAGCTGGTAGCAATGATTGAAGCTCGTAAGCCGGTATTTGCTGGCTGATGGCAGAGGAACAATGATGGATAAAACGCTGTTTGAAATTCTGGCCTGCCCACTGTGTAAAGGGGAAGTGCGGCCAAATAAAGAGCGTCAGGAACTGGTTTGCAGACCCTGCGGTCTTGCTTATCCGGTTCGTGACGGTATTCCTGTCATGCTCGAAGGTGAGGCGCGCACATTGACCGTTGATGAACGTTTGGATGAGGCGTCCTGATGGCACAAGGCTTTTTATCGGTTGAGGGCTTTCCCTCCACTGAAGGCTCTCATACAGCTGAAGGCTCTGACTTCACCGTTGTAATACCTGCCCGATTTGCTTCCAGTCGTTTGCCGGGCAAGCCTCTGGCTGATATTGCGGGCAAGCCTATGGTGCAGCATGTTTATGAGCGGGCACTGGCCAGTGCCGCCCGGAAGGTCATCATTGCTACGGATGATGAGCGTATCCTGAAGGTGGCTGACGGTTTTGGCGCAGAGGTATGCATGACGCTGCCGGGGCATCCTTCTGGCACTGACCGGTTGCAGGAAGTGGCCAGAATCTATGGTCTGAAGGATGATGAAATCATTGTCAATGTGCAGGGTGATGAACCTCTTATCCCCCCCTCTGTGATCAATCAGGTGGCCAGAAATCTGCAGCTGTCGTCTGAGGCAGGGGCTGCTACGTTATCCAGCCCGTTGACCCGGGTGGAGCAGATTTTCGATCCCGGTATTGTCAAAGTGGTTGCTGATGTCCGGGGGTATGCGCTTTATTTCAGCCGTGCGCCCATTCCCTGGGCGCGGGACGATTTTGCCACGGAGGAAAAGAGAGTGTCGGCAGATGCCTGCTTTCAGCGTCACATTGGGATCTATGCCTATCGGGTTGGACTCCTGAATCATTATGTGACCTGGGGTGTCAGCCCGATTGAGAGTATGGAGTCTCTTGAGCAGCTTCGACTGATGTGGCATGGCTATCGTATTCATGTGGCTGAAGCGGTGGCAACGCCGCCCCATGGTGTCGATACGGAACAGGATCTGCAGGCAGTTCGTGCATTGCTTGAAAGAGAGCAGGAACTGGACAGTTCTGAGCCCAATGAAACCATGGTCAGAGCATAAACAGAATGACAAAAGTACTGTTCGTCTGCCTGGGAAATATCTGTCGGTCACCCACTGCCCATGGTGTGTTTGCCCATCAAGTGGCGGAAGCAGGGTTGTCAGACTGTATCAGAGTTGATTCAGCGGGCACCAGTGGCTGGCATGATGGCGGGTTACCAGACAGCCGTTCCATGCAGCAGGCTGCGGATCACGGTTATGACCTTTCATTTATTCGCTCCCGCAAGGTAACCTCTGCTGATTTTGTTGAGCAGGATTATATTCTGGCTATGGACAGAGAGAACCTGAAGAACCTGCAAAAGATCTGCCCGCAGGAACATGCCTGTAAATTGAAGCTTTTTCTTGATTTTGCTGACCTGCCAGTCTCTGAAGTTCCGGACCCTTACTACGGTGGTAACGAAGGGTTTGAGCGGGTGCTTAATCTGGTTGAGCTGGGTGGGGTTGCGTTGCTGGATCATTTGCAGAAAACCCATAAATAGTATCTCCGTTTTGTCTCCAATTTCTATTGAATCAACTATTAATGAACTTCCCGCTTAAGATTTTCGACAACTATTCCCTGGTGGAGAGAAATACCCTGGGGTTGCCGTCTACTGCCAGATACTACGCTGAGGCAAATACGGTTGCTGAATTGCAGTCGGCACTGGCTTTTGCCAGGCAAAAGCAGTTGCCCGTTATTCCCCTGGGCGGTGGCAGTAATGTGGTGCTTGGTGATTTTCTTGATGCCCTGGTTGTGCACGTTAATCTCAAGGGAAAAACGGTGTTGAGTCGTGATCAGGATTGTGTTCGGGTCAGGGCCGAGGCGGGAGAGAACTGGCATGAGTTTGTTTTATGGTCTCTGGATAATCAGGCCTATGGACTGGAAAACCTCTCCTTGATACCGGGTAACGTTGGCGCTGCACCTATCCAGAATATTGGTGCCTATGGTGTTGAGTTAACGGATTCTTTCGTGTCGCTGGAGGCGATGAACCTGGAATCCGGGCAGGTTGAGTATTTTGACCGGCAAAGTTGCCGCTTTGGTTATCGCGATTCGGTATTCAAAAGGGAAAAGCGTGATCAGTACATTATTGTCGCTGTGACCCTGGATCTTGATGCAACATTAAAACCCAACCTGGGCTATGGCCAGTTAGGTGATCTGCTTGCCAGACGTCTGGGCGATCAGGCTCCTTCCGCATTGGATATCAGTCGGGCTGTTTGTGATATTCGCCGGGAAAAGTTGCCGGACCCATCTGAGGTGGGTAATGCTGGCAGCTTTTTCAAAAACCCGGAGGTATCAAAGTCAGAGATGGATCGCCTGAAGCAGGAATATCCGAATATCGTCGCTTATCCCCTTGGGCAGAACTGGAAACTGGCCGCTGGTTGGCTGATTGATCAGGCCGGGCTGAAAGGAGAGCGAGAGGGTTGTGTGGGGACTTACCAGAAACAGGCTCTTGTTCTGGTAAATCACGGTGGAGCCACTGGTCGGGATGTGCTGTCTTTCTCCAGGCAGGTTCAGCAGAAAGTAAATGAAAAGTTTGGTGTTCAGCTGGAAAGAGAGCCGCGCCTTTATATGGAAGATGATAAAGCAACCCTGTGAATCTGAGGATGCAAATTCCGGTTCCGGGAGGTGTTTACTGGCTGTAATCAGTCAGAAGTCCCATGAGTTGTCCGGGACTCCTGACTAGGAGCCTGTCCGAGAATAGACTGCCCTACTGCGGTTGCGATAAATTGGTCTAAAAATTCCTGCTTCTTCGTCAAATAGCCCCGCTATTCTCCTCAGAATCAGAAATTTTTATCCTCAATTTCTCGCAATCCTCGCTACGGGCGCTATTCTCTGACAGGCTCCTAGCGTGTCATATCGTTTAACGGACAGTAATAGTGCCAATTGTTGCTTCGTCGGTAGGAGCCTGATCAACGTACCACCATACTCCAACGGCCTCTTCGGCCCCGTAGGCCTGAGCGTAGCGGAAGCGGATCTGGTAAGTGCCGGGTTCGTTGGGTGCAACGATGTGAAAGTCTACATCTTGCTCGGTGATATCATTGTAATGAGGGTCAAGATATCGACCATCAACGACAATGGCATTGGCAATTGTTGTTTGAGCACCTATGCCATCAATACCAACAATAATCTGGACAATGCTGGCTTCTTCCCGGGGCCAGAGCCATTTGTAATGGGCATGGATGCCGACAGTTTCACCGGGTTTAACGTCGGCTTCAGTGCCTTGACCGTGGATATCTACGTTGCTGAAAGCGATGCCTGAATATTCAACGTCTGAAAATGCAGAGCAGGATAGAATGCACAGTAAACTGGCCATTACCCACTGCTTGAATAGGTTGTTTTTCATAAATTTCCCTCTGTTTTGGTTGTTTTAGTTACATGGTTTACTCCTTGTTTTGATTTCTGAAATTGATAAAAGTTCCACCAGTGGCGGGTTGTGGCTCTTTTAATTTTCGTGGGTGCGAGTTCGGCAGAGATTTATTGTCCATCGCTATGACTGGAGAGCCTTCTGGTGGTTTTTCAAGGCAAAAAAAAACGGGGTGGAAACCACCCCGTTCAGTTCAGTATCAACCCTTATTACAGGTTGCTTTCTTCAGTGCGCACCTGCGGAGCTTCCTGAGTTTCGCTTTCTGGCTCAACAGGCAGTTCGATCTGCTGAGTCTGGCGCTTTGCCCGGGGGTCGTTGTGAGCACGGCTGCGACGACGACGCGGCCTTTCAACGGTTTCATCATCAGAAGATGCTTCAGCTTCGCTGGCTTTAACCTCTGCTGTCTGGTCACGCTCAGCTGCTTGTGGTGCTTCTGCTGCTTTGCTCTCAGTCGCTAAAGGTTGTGGTGCCGTGGCAGCCTCAGCGGGCTTCTCCTGTTGGCTTTCATGAACAACGGCCTTGTCTTCATCAGACTGATTTAATGCCTGCTTCAGCATCTCTTCAGCTTCATTGGCGGTCATGGTCGGCTTGGGCTCGACAGCCTCTGCTTCCGCTACGGCTGGTTTCTCGAAAGCGGGTGGCATGGTTGCAAACGCTGGCTTATCTAGATTATGGGAAGCGGCAACGGCTTTTGCCATTTCTGTCATCTGAGGGCGTGGGGTTACCTTCTCCCGCTCAACGGTTGTTGCTTCTGCGGCGGCAACGGGCAGGTCAGTCTGGCGTTCTTGAGTGCTGGTCTCAACGGAGGCTTGTTCTGCTTTTTCCGATTGCGCTTCAGAATCTCCAGCTGTTGCAAGCTCAACTGTTGGCTCTTTATCGACAGAAGGCTGTTGATTGGCTGGTGAGTCGCTCTCAGCAGGGATTTCAGGTTCGCTGACTTCCTCAGGCGCAGACTGCTGAGTTTCCCTGAGACGGCGAGGGTCATTCTTCACTCTTCTGGAGCGACGAGGTCTCACTTCGTCCGGTGCTTCAGGGGTGTTGGCAACGGCTTGCTCTTCGACAGGAGCCTTGCTGGTTTCCTCTACCTTGTCCATTGGCATGGCCGGGGCTGCAGGAGCTTCCGGGGCAGCTGCTGCAGCTTTTCTGCTTTCCAGCTCAGGCTTCTCAATGCTGGCAAATGACTCTTTTTTGTCAGCACGCTTTTCCTGTGGAATGCTTTCCTGTGCGGCAGTTTCATGAACAGCAGGCGCATTTACTGCCCCTTTAGCGCTTTCAGGCAGCAGTGGCTGTAATTGCGGTTCATTCTGTTGCTGACGCTGAGACTGTCGGTTGTTGCGACGACGGGGTGCAGAGTTCGGGCGGCGTCGACGATCACCGGAGCCTTGTTCTGGTTCCTGGTCTTGGCGGCGTTCCTGTCTGGGTTCCCGTTGTTCCGCTACTTCCGGTTTGTCACGCTGGCGTCTTTCCTGCCTTTCAAAACGGTTTTCCTGGCTGCTGGAACGGTTGTCTGAACGTTCCTGCTGACTCTTTTTGCGCTCTTTCTGAGGACGGTTGCTGTCCTGTCTGTCGCGGCGCTGGGAATCAGTTCGGGTCTTTTTCCTGTTCTGGCCAGCTTGACTGTCACGACGCGCCGGTTGACGTTGCTGGGTGAGTTTGTCCTGGCCAGCGGATTTGTCGTCATCATTTTCCGGGTTGAAGAGGCTGCCGATGGACTTCAGCAGGCTGTCAATAAATCCGGGTTTTGCTTCAGGCGCTTTAATGGCGGGTGCAGGCTGTGCCGGGGCAACATTGCGCACGGCGGCCTGTTGTCTGGGCTGAGGCCTGGTGGCTGTGGTCAGCTCTTCCGGGCTGGCGTCTTCACCCTCAAGGATGATTTCGTAGCTGCTCTCGCGATCCTGAAGATTGTCGTCACGGAGGCGCTGGACATCGTAATGGGGAGTTTCCAGATTGGCATTTGGAATAACGATGATGCGGGCATCATGGCGCTTCTCGATCTTGGCGATCATTTTGCGCTTTTCATTCAGCAGAAATGCCGCCACCGGCACAGGAACCTGTGCGCGAATTTCGGACGTCTTGTCCTTCATGGCCTCTTCTTCCATCAGGCGCAGAATAGACAGGGCCAGAGACTCAATATCCCGAATCGTGCCCTGGCCTGAGCAGCGAGGGCAGACCACGCCACTGGTTTCACCCAGTGATGGGCGCAGACGCTGACGGGACATTTCCAGCAGGCCAAAGCGGGAGATACGGCTGGTTTGAACGCGGGCACGATCAACCGACAGCGCCTGACGAATGCGGTTCTCAACTTCCCGCTGATTCCGGTTGCTGCCCATATCGATGAAGTCGATAACAATCAGTCCGCCAATATCGCGCAGGCGCAGTTGGCGGGCAATCTCATCCGCCGCTTCGAGGTTGGTGTTATAGGCGGTTTCTTCGATATCGCCACCACGGGTTGCACGGGCGGAGTTGATATCAATGGACACCAGGGCTTCTGTTGGATCAATAACAATGGAGCCGCCGGATGGCAGTTTGACTTCACGCTGGAAGGCGGTCTCGATCTGGCTTTCAATCTGGAAGCGGTTGAACAGGGGGACGCTGTCTTTGTACAGCTTGATCTTGTTCTGGTACTGGGGCATGACCTGTTTAACAAAATCCAGGGCTTCTTGATAAACCTGGGTTTTGTCGATCAGTACTTCACCAACATCCTGGCGCAGATAGTCGCGGATAGCACGGATAATGACATTGCTTTCCTGGTAGATCAAAAATGGTGCGGGATTTTTATCGGCAGCATCTTTGATGGAGTTCCAGAGTTGCAGGAGATAGTCCAGATCCCACTGAAGGTCTTCTGTTGAACGGCCAAGGCCGGCTGTGCGAACGATGACGCCCATTTCGGCGGGGATGTCCAGCTTGCTCATGGCCTCACGCAGTTCAGCGCGCTCATCGCCTTCAATACGGCGTGAGATGCCACCGGCCCGTGGGTTGTTGGGCATCAGTACAAGGTAGCGGCCTGCCAGGCTGACCAGTGTGGTCAGGGCGGCACCTTTGTTGCCACGCTCTTCCTTATCGACCTGAACGATAACCTCGGTGCCTTCCTTGATGACTTCCTTGATGTTGGGACGACCACCAGTATGGCCGACGAAGTATTCCCGGGAGATCTCTTTTAAAGGCAGGAAGCCGTGTCGCTCTGCGCCAAAGTCCACAAACGCGGCTTCCAGGCTGGGCTCAACACGGGTGATTTTTGCTTTGTAGATGTTGGCTTTCTTCTGTTCGCGGGCTCCGGATTCGATATCCAGATCGAACAGGCGCTGCCCATCGACGAGTGCAACCCTCAGCTCTTCTTGCTGGGTTGCATTGATCAACATTCTCTTCATAGAGTACCAAATTGCTAATGGCTACCCTAAGCAGATGTTGGTGGCGAAAAGTTGTTCGTGACATTCGGTAAATCCAGCGCATTCATTGGTTTGACGGGCAATCCATCGTCTTTCCGGAAGCGCCCGGCCTGCCACCTGACGTATTCATGGTGGCTGGCAGTGCAACTGGTTTCCTTCAGCTTCTGTACAAACTCTCCGGTGCTACCCGAGTGTACACAGGCCAACAACCGCAGGAGAACGGTGTGGTCGGTGGTAACCAGCTATCAGACTTACAGCCGGGCTTATTCAAGGGTAAGGCTGTAACGATATAGCAATCTGCATCCGTATGTTGACCGGATGCATAGTGGGGAGATGCGTTGATCGGGCGCTTCTGGCTGGTTGTGGATACGTTTACAGGTATCACTGAGCCTGTCACTAGCATATGACCCGTCCGCTGTTCTTCATCCCTGGTATCGGGAGCGCAACCTCTGTTCTTGGGTGGCACTGTTTATCTATCACGGCTGTGGCCGTGGTCTTTAATCGTTCAGCACCATGACAGGAACTCATACCCTCAGGGAGGGATGCAACTGGTTCATCTGCCATGATGTCTGCCTGAGCGGCTATTCCCGGAGTTACCTGGCCCGGACTTGTTCATCGGGTAAACGTAGCTCCGGTTTATTTTCGGCCCGGTTAGCGGAATTTAAGTGATGCTATCCCTTTCGGGTCATGCTCAGACTTCGTAAATCGAACTGCCTCTTCGGATAGTTACAAGGCAGTGCCACAACTATATCAGTAATCTGTAAGTGCTTCAAATGACACAAAGCTGATAACATTACCTGAAAGAAAATCGCGGTAATCCCTGAAAGTCTTTTTATCTCAACCGGTTAAGGTAGAGCTTTCGGGGCTGCAACTTGGCATAAACAGATATGTGGTTAGACGATTGAAACAAGCAAACGTTAACTTTATTACCATTGATGAGGATGCGGCTGGTCAGCGTGTTGATAATTTTCTGTTGCGGGTTCTTAAAGGTGTGCCCAAGACCAGGGTGTATCGTATCGTTCGCAAGGGTGAGGTACGGGTCAACAAAAAGCGGGTAAGCGCAGATTATCGCCTTGAATTGAACGATGTTGTTCGTATTCCTCCGGTCAGGGTGGCCGAAAGGGAGGCTCCGGTAAGGCCCGCTGACAGCGTGATCGCTCAATTGGAAAAAGCGGTACTTTATGAAGATGATCTGCTGCTGATTATCAACAAACCGTCCGGGCTTGCTGTGCATGGCGGCAGTGGTCTGTCTTATGGTGTAATTGAAGCGCTTCGCCAGCTACGGCCGGATAACCGCACGCTGGAACTGGCGCATCGCCTGGACCGGGACACCTCGGGTTGTCTGGTGATTGCCAAGCGCCGCAGTATGCTGCGTCACCTGCATAACCAGTTGCAGCAGAAAGAAAAAGTTGAAAAGCTGTATCATGCGCTGGTGGTGGGTAAGTGGCCAGCGAGAAAGCAGCTGGTCAATGCGCCGCTGTTGAAGAACGTGCTGCAGTCAGGAGAGCGGATGGTCCGGGTGCATGTGGATGGCAAAAAATCCCGAACAGCGTTTCGAGTACTGAACCGTTTTCCAAATATGACCCTGGTTGAGGCTTACCCCATCACAGGGCGGACCCATCAGATTCGGGTTCACTGTCTGCACGCAGGGCATCCCATTGCCGGGGATGAAAAATACGGTAAGGATTCAGACAATCAGTCCCAGAAGCAGTTTGGTCTTAAAAGGCTGTTCCTGCATGCCGCCAGTATCGAATTTGACCTGCTGGATGGTAAGCGATTGAAGGTTGAAGCGCCTTTGCCGGACGACCTGGCTGAGGTGTTGTCAGCTTTACAAGGGCTGGATGCCGAACCGAAGAATTGATAAATATGATCGTTTTTGAGTGAACCTGTTTAAGGGGTGATTATGCAAGACAAGTGGCGGGAGTCCTCGTCTGAGGCGCAGGATAGCCTGGACAGTAATCGAGCCTGGGATCTGGTGGATGCCCTGGCCAAAGGCTCGCTGCTGGAGCAGCAGCGTTCCCGGCGATGGGGTATATTTTTTAAGCTGCTGACCTTTGGCTGGTTGTTTTTCTCCGTTGCTGTCATTTATAACGCGACCAATATCAATGATGTGGTGATCAGTGATGGCTCCAGTGAGCATACGGCGCTGGTGGAGATTGATGGCCAGATTGGTGGTGGCGATGTGAATGCAGATGTCGTGGTGTCGGGATTACGCTCAGCCTTTGAGGATCCGGGCACTAAAGCGGTGATTTTGAGAATTAACAGCCCGGGTGGTAGCCCTGTTCAATCTGGCTATATCTATGATGAGATTCTCAGGCTGCGCGAACTGCACAAGGATACTCCTCTTTACGCGGTCATTATGGATATTGGTGCGTCTGGCGGCTACTACATTGCCGCTGCCGCTGATGAAATTTACGCTGACAAGGCCAGCCTGGTAGGGTCTATCGGCGTTATTTCCTCTGGTTTCGGTTTTGTCGGGGCGATGGAGAAGCTGGGGGTTACCCGCAGAACCTATACCTCCGGTGAAAATAAGGCATTCCTTGATCCATTCCAGTCCGTGGACCGTGAAGCTGCTGTCGAATGGCAAACGTCGCTGGATACTATTCACCAGCAGTTTATTGACGCGGTAAAAAACGGGCGGGGTGATCGACTGGCTGATCGGTCGGATATCTTTTCAGGCATGGTCTGGTCTGGTGAACAGGCCAAAACACTGGGTCTGATTGATGGTCTGGGCAGTGCCGGTTATGTGGCCCGTGAAGTGGTGGGTGAAGAGGATATTGTTGATTACACCTTTCGCCTTTCACCATTGGAAAAATTTGCCCGGGATTTTGGGGCTGGTGTCAGCGCCACTTTGGTGGAAGCCCTGGGTGACGGTTTTCAGTTAATGTGATTTGATTACCGGGTCTGCTGTGCAAGACCCGGTGTATTTACCCTATCTGCCCAAAGGATAAACCCCTTCATTCATCAGCATGGTGGTCAGGGTGATCAGTGGCAGTCCAATCAGGCTGTCAGGATCATCGCCAGCCATTTTCTCGAACAGGGTTATGCCCAGTCCTTCACATTTGAAGCTGCCAGCGCAGTCCAGCGGACTTTCTGCATCTATATAGGTGGCAATCTGCGTGCTGGACAGTGTTCGGAACCAGGCGGTGTAATCCACACAGGTCAGCTGATGCTCTGCTGTAGCGGTGTTCAGCAGGCTAAGTCCGGTGTGGAAAACCACCTGTCTGCCGCTGCAGTTGGAAAGCTGTTGAATGGCTTGTTCCCGGGTTCCGGGTTTGCCCAGAATTCTATTGTCCAGCGCGGCGGTTTGGTCGGAGGCAATAATCAGGGTGTCCGGATACTGATCTGCCAGTATCAGGGCTTTTTCCCGGGAAAGCCTGATGGCCAGCTCCCTGGCGCTCTCTCCGGGTTCAGGGGTTTCGTCAATGTCCGGTGAGGCCTGGCTGAACGTCAGGTTGAGTCGTTCAAGCAGGCTTTTTCGATAGGGTGAGCCTGAGGCTAGCAATATATTCATCGTTTTATGTTGTGCAGGTGGTGCGGGCAAAGGGTGCGGATAGTCGAGCACAGTATGCATGGTTACGAATTTTTGTAAAACTCGCCTGCGCCATCCGGCAGCAGGTTGTGAAAATACAGTCTTCAGGCATGTTATTCACGAAATAGTTGAAATTCTGATAAACCTCACCCGAAAAGGATGTTTGACAGCAAAGGGGCATCGCCCTATGATTGCGCGCTTATGTTATCAGGCCAATTACCAAAAACCATTGATCCGCGGAAACTCGCGCGTCAGGGGTTACAGTTTGAAGGTTCGCTGGCGCTTAAACAGTTTGATCGACTGGTGGCCAGTCTCGCTGACGATCAGGGCGAGGTGAAGGTCTTTCTTCATTTCTATATGAGCGAAGATCACCGAGTGGTTCTTGAGGGGCATGTTGAGGCGAATCTTAAAATGATTTGTCAGCGCTGTCTTGATGTAGCAGAACTTCCCGTGCGTTCAGGCCTCAACCTGATGGGTGTATTGACCGATGAGCAGGCCCGGTCCCTGCCAGAGGGTTATGAACCCCTGATGCTCCAGGAGGAGCCGATGGAGTTAGTGCCCCTGCTGGAGGAAGAGCTTCTGTTGAGCCTTCCTATCGTGGCTTATCATCCGCCTGAAGCCTGCCAGGTTCAGCAGAACTTTACTACTGAATCTGATGAAGAGGCTGAGGCTTCCGCTGCCCGGGCAGAGGAAGAGAAAAAGCGTCGTAACCCGTTCAGTGTTCTGGCTAGTCTGAAAGCTGATCAGGATAAAAGTACTACCGAACCCAAATAGAGTTCCAGGCAAAGAATTTAGGAGAGTTGACACATGGCTGTTCAGCAAAACCGTAAAACCCGTTCCAAGCGTGACATGCGCCGTTCCCACGACAGTCTGACTGCTTCTCAGCTGTCTGTTGATGCGACTTCCGGCGAAACTCATCGTCGTCATCACATGACCGCTGACGGCTTCTACCGTGGCCGCAAAGTGCTTGAAGGTAAAATCGGCGAGTGAGCCGTACCATGCCAGGACGGCCAGCAGCTCCAGGAAGGAGAATAGCGCTTGATATTATGAGCGGGGACGAAAGTCCCCGTTCTCGTATCCGGGCTGCCCTCCGAGCCCTGGATGCTTATCCGGATCTTCATCTTTCCCTGGTAGGTGATCAGCAACTGATTACCGGTCATCTCTCTTCTATTGCATTCGATCAGTCCCGCCTTACGGTTATTCATGCTGGCAAGACCATCGGCATGGATGAAAAACCCTCTTTTGCCCTGAGATCCAAAGAAGACAGCTCCATGTGGGGTGCTCTTGAACAGGTGGCTGATGGCCGTGCGGCTGCCTGCGTCAGCTCGGGGAATACGGGTGCCCTGATGGCCATGGGGCGATTTGCCCTGAAAACCTTTGTGGGTATTGATCGTCCTGCCATTGCCGGAGCCATTCCCTGTGCCGGTGGTAGTGTTCTGCTGCTGGATATGGGTGCCAATGTGGACTGTTCAGCCAACAGCCTTTACCAGTTTGCTGTGATGGGGTCTTTGCTGGCCGCTGCTGTCAGGGGTATCAATGCTCCGAGGGTGGGGTTGCTGAACGTCGGCACTGAGGATATCAAAGGGAATGAACAGGTAAAGCTGGCAAATCGGCTGTTGAAAGAAGATGGTCGTTTGAACTACATCGGCTATATCGAAGGGAATGATGTGTTTGCCGGTGGCGCGGATGTGGTGGTCTGCGACGGTTTTGTTGGCAATATTGCCCTGAAAACCGGAGAGGGGGTTGCCGGTTTAATCCGTGACAGCCTGGTTGCCGCTTTTCAGCAGACGCTTTGGCGTCGGTTTCTCTCTCTGCTGATTGCGCCGGTCATGCGCAAAATCTATAAAAGCATTGATCCGGTAGTATACAACGGTGCCAGTTTTCTCGGGCTGCAGGGGATTGTGGTCAAAAGTCACGGTCACTCCGATGAAGAAGGTTTTTTTCGGGCTATCGGCGAGGCCGTCAGGGAAGTGGATAGTGATGTTCCCGGGCGGTTGGCAGAAGAGATAGAATTAATGCTGGGAGAGGGGTAAAGGTTAATGATGATTGAAAGCCATCCCTGGAAGATATGATCCGAAATAGCAGGTGAGCGTACATTACCGGCCCCGGAATAACAACAGGGCTACTGCCTCAAAAACAGACTGTTGGTTTTCCGGGTCTGGTAGCTGGTCTCTTGCCTCGGTTAAACAGGTTGTATTTTTCGCTGATCGTTTCTGAGTGAATGTTCCGGAAAAATAAGTTGCCCTGCATAGATCATTGTGACTGCCTTACTGAACTTATTGCCAAGGCTTTACCGTTAATAATGATCAATTGCAACTCCAGGTCAGAGATTGCACGGGATTTGCAGGTAATGGTATCTATAATATTTTGTGTTAATTATTCTGTGCTTATAATCATTTTTGGTTCTTTTTTGTTATTGGAAACATAAATTTACTTACCTTGTTGTCTATTTTTCCTATAATTGCCCCGGTTTTTTATTGGGAAGCGTATCTGGTCTTTGGGCTGACTGCATTAATCGGTGCGGTTGTACCGAGAGGTTCGCTTCGTATTCAATTGAATTTCAGGCCTCTCGGTAACAGGAGAGCCAAGCGAAAGAGCGGGTTGCAATGACGGATAAGCTTGCTTTTGTCTTTCCAGGACAAGGGTCCCAACAAGTTGGCATGATCGCTGACTATCTTTCAGAGCCAGTGGTGCGGGCAACGTTTGCTGAAGCCACCGGGGGGCTTGGTTTTGATCTCCTGAACATGGTTTCTGAGGGGCCTGCTGAGGCGCTGAATCAGACGGAGAATACCCAGCCTGCATTGCTGGTATCCAGTGTGGCTCTCTGGCGTCTCTGGTGTGAGCGTCAGGGCGAAGCGCCGTCGATGATGGCCGGGCACAGCCTGGGTGAATATTCGGCCCTGGTGTGTGCCGGTGCGATGAATTTTGCCGATGCCGTCAGTCTGGTTCGTCTGCGTGGACTGTTTATGCAGGAGGCGGTTGCCTCCGGTGCAGGAGCCATGGCTGCTATTATTGGCCTTGATGATGCAGATGTGGTTGCTGCCTGTGAGAAAGCGGCAGGTGATGAAGTGGTCGAGGCGGTCAATTTCAATGCCCCCGGTCAGGTGGTGATTGCCGGACAGGTTGCCGCAGTTAAACGTGTCATTGAGTCTGCCAAAGCAGCGGGTGCCAAAAGGGCGATTGAGCTGCCAGTCAGTGTTCCTTCTCATTGTGCCTTGATGAAGCCTGCTGCAGAGCGCCTGCAAAAAGCGTTGGACGGTATTGAGTTGATCGAGCCGGTGATTCCGGTGGTGCAGAATGTCTCTGCCAGTGTCTGTTCTGATCCGGCTCAGCTTAAGGCGAATCTGGTGGCTCAGCTGTACAGTCCGGTTCGCTGGGTTGAGTCTGTGGAAACCATGATGGCCGCTGGTGTTGGCCGGTTTGCTGAATGCGGCCCCGGTAAAGTGCTGGCTGGACTGAATAAACGTATTGCACGACGTGCGCCCATTGCTACGCTGGAGTCTGCTGACGCTATGGCTCAGATGCTGGCAGAAGCTAACCAATAAGGAACAGGCGGGAAATGACTGCTGAAAGAGAGCTGGATCGGTCCATTGCAGGAGATGGTTTGAAGGGGAAGGTTGCCCTGGTTACCGGTGCCAGTCGTGGTATTGGCAAAGCCATAGCATTTGCCCTGGGGAAAGCCGGAGCCATCGTGATTGGCACGGCAACGTCTGAGTCCGGTGCGGCGGCCATTACTGACGCTTTGCAGGCGGAAGGTATTCAAGGTCAGGGCATGGCCCTGAACGTAACTTCAGCGGATGAATGTCAGGCAGTGCTCAAGGTGATCTGCGCAGAATATGGCGCACCGTTGATTCTGATCAACAATGCCGGCATTACCCGTGATAATATCCTGATGCGCATGAAGGAGGAGGAGTGGGATGACGTTATTGATACTAATCTCAGTTCCATCTTCCGGATGAGTAAGGCTGTCCTGCGTGGCATGACTAAAGCTCGCTGGGGGCGGATAGTGAATATCAGCTCTGTCGTTGGTTCCATGGGTAACCAGGGGCAGGCAAATTATGCGGCAGCCAAGGCCGGTATTGAAGGCTTCACCAGGGCGATGGCCCGTGAAGTCGGTTCAAGAAGCATTACCGTGAACACCGTTGCTCCGGGCTTTATCGAAACCGATATGACCAGGGCGCTGCCTGAAGAGCAGCAGTCCTTCCTGCTTGGCCAGATTCCCCTGGCCCGGTTGGGGCAGCCGGAAGAAATTGCCGCTGCTGTTGCATTTCTGGTCAGTGAGCCTGCCGGGTATATCACTGGTGAGACCTTGCATGTCAATGGCGGCATGTACATGAATTAATCCTCCTTGGCCGGAACCTGTAGTAATGAGCAGGGCGAGGCAAGCCCTGTTCTAATGGGTTGGGTTTTGGGGTTTTGTTAAATCTGTTGTCAATTTGCGTGGATGGTCACCGGTTTTCCATGAACTGGCTTGAAATTCCCATAATTGACCATATACACTAGTTCACCTGTAGCCTCAGGCTGCACCGAATATCGATAGGAGCACAACAAGGTATGAGCACCATTGAAGAGCGCGTTAAGAAGATTGTTTGCGAACAGCTTGGCGTGAAGGAAGACGAAGTCACTAACAGTGCGTCATTCGTAGAGGATCTTGGCGCGGACTCTCTGGATACTGTTGAGTTGGTGATGGCGTTGGAAGAGGAATTCGAAACCGAGATTCCTGATGAAGAGGCTGAGAAAATCACCACTGTTCAGGAAGCAATTGACTACGTTGTTGCACACTCCTGATTCTGCCTTGATTTGCACAACTGTATCTTTGTGACACGCTTTCCCGATACATATTCTCTAGCGAAAGTATCCCCAAAGTATGTCACTCGAAAGCCGCACGACGATGGTCTGCGGCTTTTGTTGTTTATGGCAGTCTGCTGGCTATCGCGGTAAAAGCTGGCTGCGTGATGACATTAAGTAGTTGGCCAAATGGAATCGTATATTTCTGGCTAAGTGGGCAGTTACTATGCAAGGCACAACGAAGGGAGCATAGCCTTAGCTATGTGACCGGAGTTGTAACGCCGCACGACTGCATGGATGCAGGAGCTAGAGCAACGCAGGAGCAGTTGCCGGGAGTGACTGACCACTTAGTCAGAAAATATGATTTCATTTGGTTAACTACTTATCATCGTGTTGTTGTCGTTTTTTCATAGTCAGGCTGCTGTGGCGATGCTTTGATGTGAATGACGGTTCATTAAATCTATACGACAGGTCAGCAGGAGAGTCAGTCTTGTCGGAAGAAAAAAATACAGAACGATTGTCGCAGCGAATGCGTAGAAGGGTTGTTGTAACAGGCATGGGGGCAATAACCCCGGTGGGCAATAATGTCCATGACAGCTGGTCTGCCCTGTTAGCTGGGCGCAGTGGTATTGAAGCGATCTCCCATCTTGATACGAAAGGTTTCAGTGTATCTATCTGTGGCGCGGTCAAAGGTTTTGATCCTGACGGTGTTATCGATAAGAAAGATGCCCGTAAAATGGATGTCTTTATTCAATACGGTGTGGCTGCTGCTGCCGAGGCCATGGCTGACGCCGGTCTGGTGATTGATGATCACTGTGCGCACCGATATGGTGTGGCGATCGGCTCGGGTATTGGTGGTTTGACGTCTATTGAACAGAACCACTCCACACTGCTGAACAGCGGCCCGCGTCGAATATCCCCATTTTTTATTCCTGCTGCCATCGTCAATATGGCGGCGGGCTGGGTTTCCATGAAATACAATCTTCAGGGACCCAACTTTGCCACCTCTACAGCCTGTGCTACCGGCAGCCATGCCATTGCCCTTGCCGCGAGAACCATCGCTTATGGTGATGCCGATCTGATGGTGGCCGGCGGTGCCGAAAAAGGTTCGTCTGCGCTGGGCATGACCGGTTTTGCCGCAGCCCGTGCGCTCTCTACCCGTAACCATGAGCCTGAAAAAGCCAGCCGCCCGTGGGATGCGGATCGCGACGGTTTTGTCCTGGGGGATGGTGCCGGTATTCTGGTGCTGGAAGAGTACGAACATGCGGTTAAACGTGGTGCCAGGATTTACGCTGAGCTCAGTGGTGTTGGCATGAGTGGTGATGCCTGGCACATGACGTCGCCGCCAGAAGATGGTCGTGGTGCTGCGCGTGCCATGATGTCAGCCCTTGAAGATGCCGGTCTGGCACCTGAAAATGTGTCGTATATTAATGCCCACGGCACGTCCACACCGGCAGGGGATGTGGCTGAAACACTGGCGATTCATAAGGTGTTTGGTACCCACGCCGCGCGCCTGGCGGTCAGTTCCACCAAATCCATGACCGGCCATTTGCTGGGGGCTGCCGGGGCGGTGGAAGCGGTATTCAGTATCAAATCCCTGGTTGAAGGTGTGATTCCCCCGACCATCAATCTGGATCAGCCCGGCGAAGGCTGTGATCTTGATTATGTGCCGCACCATGCCAGGAAAATGCCGATGGATCATGTGCTCTCCAACTCTTTTGGCTTTGGCGGTACCAATGTAACCCTGGCATTTTCCAGATTAGACAGCTAAGAGGGGGTTCCGGGTGAGTGAGTATCCAGTCTGGGTGAATGGAGTACCTGAAAGTGTCCTGCCGGTTTCAGACCGTGGGCTGGCTTACGGGGATGGCTTATTTGAAACGGTTCGGGTTGCCGGTGGTAAGCCAACGCTGGCTGACTACCATTGGCGTCGTCTGCAACGCTCTTGCCAGCAGCTGGGTATTGCCGTGGATATTGAGCGATTGCTTGAGGAGGTGGGTGCCTTTCTGTTGGATAACCGGGCTGGTGACGGTGTGCTGAAGGTTATGATCACCCGGGGCAGCGGTGGGCGCGGCTATAATCCAGAGGGTTGTCTCTCTTCGCGTCGGATTCTGTCACTCCAGCCGCTGCCGTCAAGGTCCCGTGATCCCGGAGTGCATGGTGCACGGGTAAAGCTTTGTCAGATGCGTCTTGGGCGAAGTGACCTGGCAGGTCTGAAGCATCTGAATCGTCTGGAGCAGGTGCTGGCCAGAAGTGAATGGCAGGGCGATGCTTACGACGAAGGTCTGCTGTGTGATTTTGCGGGCAACCTGGTTGAAGGCACCATGAGTAATCTGTTTGTTGTGACCCATGAAGGTGACCTGGTGACTCCGGATCTGTCATTCCAAGGTGTGGCGGGGGTTTGTCGCGATTTTATCATTGAGTTTGCCCGTCATCGTGGGATGACGGTTAAAGAGCAGTCCGTACCCCGGGGGCTGGATGTTGCGGAAGTCTTTCTCTGCAACAGTGTCAACGGTGTCTGGCCTGTGATTGAATACGAGGGAAGGGAGTGGGAGATTGGCCCACTGACTGTCCAAATTCGAGATTGTGTACTGGAAGAATTCAATGCTTAGGAAGTTGCTGCTGACACTGTTCGGTGGTTTGCTGTTGGCTCTGTTTCTGGTCCTGGCAGGTCTTGTAGCTGGCTGGTATGGTCTGCGCTGGTATGGTGACCAGCAGGTGCCGGTAACCAGTGAAGCCGGGTTCGTCATTGTTACGGGCGACTCGCTGGGACGTGTGGTGCAGCGACTGGCGGCAGACCGGCTGATTCAATATCCTGATATGTTTAAGGTCTTTGCCCGGGTCAAGGGGGTTGCTGCGGACCTTCATGCCGGGGAATACCTGATTGCTCCCGGTACCACCTATCGGGAGCTGTTGCACAAGTTTGTTACTGGTGATGTTCGTTACTTCAGCGCGACCCTGGTGGAAGGCTGGACATTAAAAGAGTTGCTCACAGACTTGAATAGCCACCCGAAACTGACCGCTCCGGTAGAGCTGAACAAACTGCCAGCGGTGATGGGGGCGTTGCCCGGGGATGTACCGCAGACCGATAACCTGGAAGGGTTGTTCTATGCGGACACCTACAGCTTTGAAGCAGGGACGCCGGTGGCGTCAATTCTGCAAAGAGCCCATCAAAGGCTGCAATCCGTCCTTGCGGATGAGTGGGATCAAAAGGCCGAAAACCTGCCGTATACATCCCCCTACGAAGCCTTGATTATGGCGTCGATTATTGAGAAAGAGACAGGTGTGCCATCAGAACGGCCTGATATTGCCGGTGTCTTTATCCGACGTCTGGAAAAAAGGATGCGACTGCAGACCGATCCGACCGTTATCTACGGTATGGGTGATCGTTACCAGGGTGAATTGAATCGTCGTATGCTGCGGGAACGAACCGCCTATAACACCTATGTGATTCATGGTCTGCCGCCAACCCCGATAGCGACGGTTGGGCGTGAGGCCATTCAGGCGGCACTGAATCCGTCCAATGGCGAAACGCTTTATTTTGTTGCCCGTGGCGATGGTACTCACCACTTTTCCAAAACACTGGCTGAGCACAATCGCGCCGTCAGGAAGTATCAGATTACGGAACGGCGGAAAGATTATCGTTCTACGGTGCAATAGCAATACTAATGAAATTGAGAGATTGATGGGTTTTTTTCTGACGATTGAAGGCTGTGAAGGTGCCGGTAAAACCACCGCCAAAGGGGTTGTTCTGCAATGGTTAAAGGCTAATGGCCATGATGTTGTTGAAACCCGGGAGCCAGGTGGCACGCCATTGGCTGAACAGCTGAGAAGCCTGGTGCTGGCCGAACACGAAGAGACGGTGACGGATACTACCGAACTGTTGATGGTCTTTGCCGCACGCAGCCAGAACCTCAGTCAGCGTGTCGAACCTGCATTGGCTGAGGGCAAGGTGGTGGTTTGTGACCGGTTTACCGATGCAACTTATGCCTATCAGGGCGGTGGTCGTGGTATCGATGAGCAGCGTATCGCGGTACTGGAGCAGCTGGTGCAGGGAGATCGTCGGCCGGATATGACGTTGCTTCTGGATATTGAGCCGGAACTGGGCCTGGCAAGGGCGAAAGGTCGGGCTATGGAGCAGGGTGGGGCCCTGGATCGGATTGAGCAGGAAGCGATCGAGTTCTTTCACCGCGTTCGCACTGTCTATCTGGCAAGGGCTGAGCGTTTTCCCGATCAGTACGTTGTTATTGATGGCAGTCAGTCGATTCCGGAGGTTGAAGCACACATCATCAAGGCTTTGCAGCGTCGGCTGGGTAGTCAATAGCTCTTCGGTCAAGGATAAGGGTTGGATTAATTGAGTTCTGAATCAACTGATATGGTGAGTCACTTTTTGTCAAAGCCGTTATCCTGGCACGGGGCTCAGTGGCAACCACTGGTTCAGCGAATGCAGGCAGGCCTGCTTTCCCATGCCCTTCTGTTGAAGGGTGTGCCCGGGGTGGGTAAAGGTTATTTTGCCGGGGCTATGGCTACTCGTGTGCTTTGCCATCAAAACAGTGGTGAGTACGCCTGTGGTCATTGCAAGAGCTGTGAGCTGGTAAAGGCGGGAACTCATCCTGACCTGCTGGTGGTTCAGCCTGAGGCGACAGGCAAACCAATCAAAATTGACCAGATTCGTCAGGTCAATGAGTTTGCTCGTAAAACCGCCCAGCAGGGGGGGCGCAGGGTCATCGTTATTAACCCGGCGGAAGCGATGAATGTTAATGCTGCCAATGCATTGCTGAAAAGTCTGGAAGAGCCCGGCGGTGATACTCTCTTTATTCTGGTCAGTGCCCGCTCCGGAGATATGTTGCCGACCATCCGCAGCCGTTGTCAGATGGTGTCTTTTACTGTGCCGGATACTGCGCAGGCAAAAGCCTGGTTGTCGGATCATATTGCCGATCCTCTGGTGGTGGATCAGTTGTTGAGCCTTTCATCAGGTTCGCCCATGACCGCCAGGGCAATGTTTGATCATGATACGCTGGCAGTTCGAGGACGTTTGTTCAATGCTATGCCCGAACTGTTTCGGGGGAATCTGACCCCTGTAGAAATGGCAAAAGAGTGGCATACAGGTAACCTGGTTGAACTGCTGGACTGGATGGGCAGCTGGCTGGATGATGCTGTAAAACTGAAACTGGCGGCCGATGAAAGCTGTGTTCGGAATCGTGATTTGATGAGAATGCTGGACTATATGGCTAAAAAAGTGGAAGCGGGTGATCTGCTGGTATTGCGCGATAAGATCATGCAACAGCGACAGCAATTGCTTGAGGGCGCTAACCTGAACAGTCAGATGTTGATGGAAGGTGTGTTCAGCGATTATCTTGAGCTGGTGATATAAATCGGGTTCTGAACCCGTTCAGAATTTGAATTCAGGAAAAAAGGAGAGGGCTGTCATGGGGAAAGGGATGCAGGGACTGATGTCTCTGACCATACGGGACACGGCATCACTCTATGAAGCGTATATGCCGTTTATCAGTGGCGGCGGGCTGTTTGTGCCAACTCACAAACATTACAACCTCGGGGATGACGTGTTTATTCGTCTGACGCTGATGGATGAGCCGGAGAAGATTCCTGTGCCGGGGAAGGTGGTTTGGGTGACGCCGATGGGAGCCCAGGGTGGCCGACAGGCAGGGATCGGTATTCAATTTAATGATCCGACTGACAGTGTCCGCAGTAAAATTGAGAAGCATATCGCCGGTGCCTTGTCGTCGAACCGCCATACCAACACAATGTGAGCGGTCTTTTGACAGTGTGCCCGAACCAGTCAGTGAAAAGGTTACGCTGCTCCAATGGCGACCCGGTCATCCTTAACTGACCGTGTGGGTTGCCTACACTTCCAGTTTCCGGAAATATCCGGTCTCTTTATTTCAGACATCCGGGCCAGCAGGCCTGGTAGCAGACTCATCAAAAAACCTCCTGACCCTGTGGCAGAAATTGGTTTTATGAAACCTGCGGTGCAAATTTGTCAGGGTTGAACTTTCAGGAGAGAAGAATGTTTATTGACTCCCATTGTCATCTCGACCGTCTGGATTTGAGTGCTTATGAGGGGAATCTTGACCTTGCAGTAGAGGCAGCCAGGGCGGCGGGTGTGGATCGTATGCTCTGTATTGGCATCGATCTGGCCAATGGTCCGGAAGTAGTATCACTGGCGGAGCGGTATGAGGATGTCTATGCCTCGGTTGGCGTTCATCCACTGGACTGCAAGGAGGTTGTGCCTGATATCGACGTTGTGCGCTCACTGGCCAACCATAAAAAAGTGGTTGCTATCGGTGAAACAGGGCTTGATTACTACTACGCCACCACCGAGGGGGCTCAGGCGGTTCAGCGGCAGTCCCTTATTAACCATCTTGAACTGGCCGCAGAACTGGTGTTGCCGGTGGTGGTGCATACCCGCGATGCCCGGGAAGATACTCTGGACTTTCTCCGTGAATACGGTTCCAGGGAGTCTGCCGGGGTGCTGCACTGCTTTACCGAGTCTCTGGAGATGGCAAAAGCGGCATTGGACCTGAATTACTACATTTCCATATCGGGTATTGTGACCTTTCGCAATGCCTCTGCGTTGCGGGCGGTGGTTGACTATTTACCCATGGATCGTTTGCTGATTGAAACAGACTCTCCCTATCTGGCACCGGTCCCCCATCGGGGCAAGTCGAATGAGCCAAGGTTCGTTGCCGATGTGGCACGATTTATTGCTGAGCTGAAAGGAGTGACACCCGAGGAGCTTGGAGAAAAAACGTCTGACAATTTCTATCGGCTGTTCCGCCGGGCAGTCTGATTGGTAAGCAATGGTCGTGTAACCTAGTACATGGTTTCAATGAGTTTGACGGGATGTCATGCCTCCGCACTTCGTTCGTCCTGAGCCTGTCGAAGGGCGGAAACTCCGGACTCTGATAGATCGTGCCAAGCACCCTTCGACTCCGCTCAGGGTGAACGGAGATTATACACCTCAAACTCATTGAAACCATGTACTAGTGCTATAAAGGAAAAATTATGTATCAGGTTTTGCATGATTGAAGGGTAAGTTGGCCGAGAATTCTCGCTGTTTTCTCTGCCAGGGAAGAGCGAGAAAAACTCTGGCGATTAGGGTATTTGTTGGTTATTTCTTATAGGTATTGGTAAAAATATCCTCCCTGTCAGTATGGCATATCACCTCCAGTCTATTTATAATTGCGCCACCATTTTCATCGGTGATGTTGCGGATTTAGGCTCAGATACGGAATTTCCGATCATGCTTCAGCTAATTATAAAGAACACAAGTTCTACAATTACGATGCTTGTCTATCTGGATGCCCATCAGAATTCGGCTGATTTTCAGCGGAGTTTTTTCTGTGTCTGATCGGATTGCCAGATTGCTTTCCGGGAATAAAACTGCGCAGCAGTAACCTTGAAAAAGGGGGTTTGCTATCAGCTTCTGCTGCCTGACCCTGAAGCTTTAGGCCTCAGGGTTTTGCCTTGCCCGGCGTGTTTGCTCCCCCCTTTCTCAAGTTGCTTACTGACCATAATGTGCAGTGCCCCGGCCAGTGTTCTGGTTAGCGGGAGTTTTGTTTTTGTGTTTTTCGTCAGGGAAGACTCAATGACCATGGCTTCCATAATTCGTTACGACAGTTCCGGATCACCGGAGAGACGGGTTACTCCTGACCTCAACTTGATTGATTAGGCGAAAGGTATGATCAAAATCAAACAGGGGCTGGATCTCCCGATCTCAGGATCGCCTGAACAAAGTATCTCGGAAGGCAGGGCGGCGCGCTCTGTTGCCGTGATTGGCTTTGATTATGTAGGTATGAAACCTACGATGGCGGTTGCTGTGGGAGATCGAGTTAAGAAAGGGCAACTGCTCTTTACCGATAAAAAGACACCGGGTATCCGGTACACTGCATTGGCTGGCGGTACAGTTTCAGCAATTAACCGTGGTGAAAAACGGGTGTTGCAATCCGTGGTGATCGATGTCGATGGCCAGGAAGAAGAAGAGACCTTTACAGCCTTCAAACCTGAAGAGCTGGCGGGTCTGACCGCTGAACAGGTGGAAGCGCTGCTGAATGAATCCGGTCTCTGGACTGCCCTGCGCACCCGTCCGTTCAGCAAGGTACCCGTATTGGGAACCCGCCCGGCGTCGATCTTTATCACGGCGATTGATACTCACCCGCTGGCTGCCAATCCGGAAGTGGTGATCAGGGAACAGGCCGAGGCGTTTGAACAGGGTATCAATATCCTGGGTAAACTCAGTGGCGGCAAGATCTTCCTGTGCAAGGCTCCGGGTGCCAACATTCCTGCGGGCATTGCCAACAGTGAAGAGTTTGCAGGTCCCCATCCCGCAGGTCTGCCAGGTACACACATCCACTTTCTGGACCCGGTTTCTGCCACCAAAACGGTTTGGCAGGTGGGTTATCAGGATGTTATTGCCGTCGGTAAACTGTTTACCACCGGTAAGCTGTTCACGGATCGTGTTGTCTCTCTGGCAGGGCCTCAGGTTGACAAGCCACGCCTGGTTCGTACCCGCCTGGGTGCCTCTACCGATGAAATCACTGCCGGTGAACTGAAGCCTGCCACCAACCGTATTATTTCTGGATCGGTATTTGGCGGTCGCACTGCCAAAGGTCCATTTGCTTACCTGGGACGTTACCATAATCAGGTTTCCGTTCTGGAAGATAGTGACGAGCGTCTGTTCCTGGGCTGGGTCAACCCAACGGTGGATCGCTTCTCCATTCTGCGGGTTATGACCTCCGGCCTGAGCAAGAGCCGCCTGTTCAACTTCACCACAACGACAAACGGTGGTGAGCGTGCGATGGTACCCGTAGGCAACTACGAAAAGATGATGCCTCTGGATATCCTGGCGACTCAGCTGCTTCGTGCCATTATTGTCGGTGACACCGAGACCGCTCAGAAACTGGGTGCCCTTGAGCTGGAAGAGGAAGACCTGGCTCTCTGCACATTCGTTTGTGCGGGTAAGTATGAGTACGGCCCCCTGCTGCGTGACAACCTGACCCGTATTGAGCTGGAGGGGTAATCAGTGAAGCCATTAAGAAATCTCCTTGACTCGATGGAACCCCATTTCGTCAAGGGCGGTAAATACGAAAAATTCTATGCGCTGTATGAAGCCGCTGACACGCTGTTCTATACACCGCTGGACAAAACCCATAACACCAGCCACGTGCGTGATGCGGTTGATCTGAAGCGCATGATGGGGCTGGTCTGGTTATGTACCTTCCCGGCCATGTTCTTCGGTATGTGGAACGTGGGTTATCAGGCAAACACGGCCATTGCCAATGGTCTGGGCACTGTCCCGGCTGACTGGCACGGTATGCTGATTGCCATGCTGGCCGGTAATGATCCTGCCAGTATCCTGGATAACCTGATCTATGGTGCTGTTCACTTTCTGCCCATCTACGCCGTGACTTTCTTTGTCGGTGGTTTCTGGGAAGTGCTGTTTGCCATTATCCGTAAGCATGAAGTGAATGAAGGTTTCTTCGTTACCTCCGTGCTGTTTGCCCTGATTGTGCCACCCTCCATCCCGCTCTGGCAGGTAGCCCTGGGTATCTCCTTCGGTGTCGTTATCGGTAAGGAAGTATTCGGCGGTACGGGCAAGAACTTCCTGAACCCGGCGCTGACTGGCCGTGCGTTCCTGTTCTTCGCATATCCGGCGCAGATTTCCGGTGACCTGGTATGGACTGCGGCTGACGGCTTCTCCGGTGCCACCATGTTGAGCGTTACCCAGCAGGGCGGTATGGAAGCACTGCAACAGTCCATCAGCTGGATCCAGGCGTTTGTTGGCGTGATGCAGGGTTCTGTAGGCGAGACATCGACACTGGCCATCTTTATCGGTGGTGCGGTTCTGCTGTTCTCTGGTATTGCTTCCTGGAGAATTGTCGCGGGTACCATGATCGGTATGATTGCCCTGTCTACCCTGTTCAACATGATCGGTTCTGATACCAATTACATGTTCCATATGCCCTGGTACTGGCACATGGTCCTGGGTGGATTTGCCTTCGGTCTGATCTTCATGACCACGGATCCGGTATCGGCGTCCATGACTAACCAGGGCCGCTGGTTCTACGGTGCACTGATTGGTGTCATGGTTGTCCTGATTCGAGTGGTGAACCCTGCGTATCCGGAAGGGATGATGCTGGCCATTCTCTTTGCCAACCTGTTTGCGCCGCTGATTGACCACTTTGTGGTAGAGGCCAATATCAAGCGTCGGGAGGCTCGGGCCTGATGGGAAACGATACGATTAAAAAGACGCTGCTGGTCACGGTGGTACTGTCACTGATCTGTTCGGTGCTGGTATCCATGGCGGCAGTATTTCTGAAGCCGGTTCAGGACCGGAACATCAAGCTGGATGTTCAGCGTAACATTCTGGATATCGCCGGTCTGAGCAGTGATGCCAGAGCGCTGAGTCCCGCTGAAATTGCTGAGCTGTACCAGCAGATCCAACCACGGCTGGTGGATCTGAAAACCGGTAAGTTTGTTGATGATGCCAATGGCCTGACCGTTGATCAGTACGACCAGCGTACTGCCGCCAAAGATGCCAAGGCTTCCAGAGCCCTGGGCAGTGCTGACATCGCCGGTATTTCCCGCCAGGCTGACGTTGCCAAGGTCTACCTGGTGGAGCAGGATGGCCAGATGCAGACCCTGATCCTGCCGGTTCACGGCCGTGGCCTGTGGTCTACCATGTACGGATTCCTGGCGCTGGAAAACAACCTGAACACCGTGAAAGGTTTCGGATTCTTTGAGCAGGCGGAAACCCCCGGACTGGGCGGTGAAGTCAGCAACCCGGTCTGGAAATCCCGCTGGGTTGGCAAGGAAATCTACGGTGTTGATGGCAAGGTGGCATTGCACGTGGTCAAAGGTGGCGTTGATACAGCCAGCCCGGGAGCCGTAAACCAGATTGATGGCCTGGCTGGAGCCACGTTGACTTCCAATGGCGTCAGCAATCTGATCAAGTTCTGGTTGTCCGATGCCGGCTTTAAACTGTTCCTGAATAATCTGAAAGCGGGGAATGCATAATGTCTGTGAAGACCAAAGATATCCTGCTGGAACCGGTTGTTAAGAATAACCCTATTACCCTGCAGATTCTGGGTATCTGTTCGGCGCTGGCGGTCACCACCAGCATGCAGGTCAGCCTGGTTATGGCACTGGCGGTTATCGGGGTAACCACCTGTTCCAACCTGGCGGTTTCCCTGATCCGTAACCACATTCCCAACAGCATCCGTATTATCTGTCAGATGACGGTTATCGCCTCGCTGGTCATTGTGGTTGACCAGATCCTGAAAGCTTACGCTTACGACATCTCCAAGCAGTTGTCGGTATTCGTTGGCCTGATCATTACCAACTGTATCGTCATGGGTCGGGCGGAAGCCTTCGCCATGAAGAACGGTCCAATGCTGTCAGCCCTGGACGGTTTCGGTAACGGTCTGGGCTATGGCTGTGTGCTGATGATTGTTGCTTTCTTCCGTGAGCTGTTTGGTGCTGGGAACCTGTTTGGTATGGAGATCTTCGCAACCGTAAACAACGGTGGCTGGTATGTTCCCAATGGCCTGATGCTGCTGGCACCCAGTGCCTTCTTCCTGATCGGTCTGCTGATCTGGGCGATTCGCAGCTGGAAGACAGACCAGGTTGAAGAGGTGGAATTCAAGATTGCACCTAATACCAAATTCAGTGAGGCGCACTAAGTCATGGAACATTTTATTTCGCTATTTGTGAAAGCAGTGTTCGTGGAAAACATGGCGCTGGCTTTCTTTCTGGGGATGTGTACCTTCCTGGCCGTATCCAAGCAGGTGAAAACTGCCCTGGGCCTGGGGGTTGCGGTGGTTGCCGTACTGACCATCACCGTGCCCATTAACAATGTCATTTACCAGAACATCCTGAAAGACGGGGCGCTGGTTGCCGGTGTTGACCTGAGCTTCCTGGGCCTGATCACCTACATCGGTGTTATCGCTGCCCTGGTACAGATCCTGGAAATGTTTCTGGATAAATTTGTACCCGCTCTTTACAACGCGCTGGGCGTATTTCTGCCACTGATTACCGTAAACTGCGCTATCATGGGTGCGTCACTGTTCATGGTTCAGCGTGACTATAACCTCGGTGAATCTGCGGTTTATGGTTTCGGTGCTGGTGTGGGCTGGGCTCTGGCCATTGTTGCCCTGGCGGGCATCCGTGAAAAGCTCAAGTACAGTGATGTACCTGCAGGACTGAGAGGTCTGGGCATTACCTTCATTACCGTAGGTTTGATGTCCCTGGGCTTCCTTTCTTTCTCTGGCGTACAGCTGTAAGGGGGATTGGGACGATATGGATTTAAATATTATCTATGGCGTTGCCATGTTTACCATTATCGTACTGGCGCTGGTGTTGGTTATCCTCGCCGCCCGTTCGAAACTGGTGAGTATGGGTGACGTGACCATCGGGATTAATGAAGATCCCGGCAAAGCCGTAACCACGGCTGCCGGTGGCAAGCTGCTCAACACCCTGTCCGGTGCCGGGGTATTCCTGCCCTCCGCCTGTGGTGGCGGTGGTACCTGCGCGCAGTGTAAGTGTAAGGTGCTGTCCGGTGGTGGTGAAATGCTGCCAACCGAGCGCTCCCACTTCACCAAGCGTGAAGAGAAGGAAGGCTGGCGTCTTTCCTGCCAGGTGGCGGTTAAGCAGGACATGGAAATTGAAGTTGAAGAAGAACTCTTCGGCGTCAAGAAGTGGGAATGTGAAGTTGTTTCCAATGACAACGTAGCGACCTTCATCAAGGAACTGGTACTGAAACTGCCAGAAGGGGAAGACGTTAAATTCCGTGCCGGTGGTTACGTCCAGCTGGAATGTCCTCCCCATACCGTCGAGTACAAAAACTTCGATATCGGCGAAGAGTACCGTGGTGACTGGGATAAGTTTAACCAGTGGCAGTACGTTTCCAAGGTGGATGAAGAGACTATCCGTGCCTACTCCATGGCCAACTATCCGGAAGAGAAAGGCCTGCTGAAGTTCAATATCCGTATTGCTTCACCACCTCCGGGTACTGATTTTGCGCCTGGCAAGATGTCTTCGTTCGTCTTCAACCTGAAGCCCGGCGACAAGATGACCGTGTACGGACCTTTTGGTGAGTTCTTCGCCAAAGAGACCGACAACGAAATGGTCTTTGTTGGTGGTGGTGCGGGTATGGCACCCATGCGTTCGCACATCTTTGACCAGCTGAAGCGTCTGTCTTCCACCCGTAAGATCTCTTTCTGGTACGGTGCCCGCTCCCTGCGTGAAGCCTTCTACGTGGATGAGTTCGACAAACTGGCTGAAGAGAATGAGAACTTCAGCTGGCACCTGGCACTGTCCGATCCGCTGCCAGAAGATAACTGGACCGGCTACACCGGCTTTATCCATCAGGTTCTGTTTGATAACTACCTGAAGGATCATCCGGCTCCGGAAGACTGCGAGTTCTACATGTGTGGACCACCCATGATGAACGCAGCCGTTATCAAGATGCTGGAAGATCAGGGTGTAGAGCCTGAGAACATCCTTCTGGATGATTTTGGTGGCTAAACTCTGGCTTTAATGAAGTAAAGGCCGGTGCTCTTTGAGTCCGGCTTTTTTTATAGGCAATATTTATAGCAATACCCCTCACTCATGCTTCTGCGGTAGAACCCATGTTGATGGTGTCTCTGTAAAGGCACTCGTCATGATGGAATTTTCTCTTTTGTTTGTTGTCCAAGAGGACCCCATACCAAACCGCGAATCGCGAACAGAGGTGTGAAAATGGAGAGTGTCAGGGCTAACATCAACAACCCTTCGTTTGATATCCGTCAGAACGAAGATGTTTCCACCGCAGGGCAGTTTGCCTCCTGGTCGCGGGTCGAAATGTCTGGTCAGGATGGATGGCAGCTTCATCTTGACCATACCGCGGATCAGGAGCCCTCCAAACTGAATCAACGGGGCTGTGTCGAATGTCATCAGCAACCCCGGTCGTCGCTTCCCCGCCAATCCGGGCCATCGTCTGGTATCCTGGCACTGCAAAGCGCCCTTCGCACCGGAGATATGCAAGCCCTCGAACAGAGTCTGGCAATAAACAGTGATTGTGGTGTCAACATACATGAATATGGCCACTTGCTTTTTATTGCTTTGGAGGCAGAAAATTATGCAGGCTTTAAACGATTGTGCGAGGCGGGTGTCAATGTCAACGTTACTAATGAGATGGGCCAAACACCCCTGCATATAACCGCCTTCGTGGGCGAAGCGGATTGCCTGCAACTACTGATTGATTTTGGCGCAAAGGTCAATGCTGCTAATGAGCGCGGCTACACTCCCTTGCACCGGGCCTGCATAAACGATAACGTCGGCTGCGCCCAACGACTGATTAACTGCCAGGCGGATGTCAATGCCGCCGGTAATTACCCTCGCACGCCCATGCACCTGGCTGCATATACCGATAGCAGCAACTGCCTGCAACTACTAATCGAGTTCGGGGCAACGGTTAATGCCATTAATATCCTCGGCGAAACCCCCCTGCACTGCGCCGCCAGAAAAGGAAGCGTCAAAAGCCTGAGGGTACTGCTCAATACGGAAGGGGTGAATGTCAATGCCATCGCTCAGGTAGGCCGCACGCCTCTGCACATGGCAGCCATAGAGAACAGAAGCGATATCCTGGATGAACTGCTCACTCACAGTAAAGTGAATGTCAATGCAACCGATTTTTGCGGCGAAACACCGTTGCACATCGCCGCCGAAGGGGATAAAACCCATAGTGTGCAAGCGTTACTAAAAAACAGCAAAGTGCTTGTCAATGCCAAAAATGATTTTGGCAAAACTCCCCTGAGTTTGGCTGCCCAAATGGGTCAGGCTGGTAGCTTGAAGTTTCTGCTCACTAGCCCGGAGGTGAATATCAATGTCATCGATTCAATAGGTTTTACTCCCCTGGACTGGGCCATCAGTGAAGGTCGAGACCGATGTGTAGAACTCCTGCTTGCCAGAGGGGCAAAAAAGTCGGAGGATCTGTGGCGATGCCGTATTTTGTGAGGGCTTGAGATTTAAAAAGCAGGAGGGGTGTCTCAAAGTGATTTTTTATGACCCCAATGATACAGGAAGGCATAGAACTTTTTCATTTTATGTGATGCTTTGATAACTGATAAACTGCAACTGAAGAAATGAAATGGAGTTATGCAGAATGAGTTTGCCTACCGTTTTGATCACAGGAGCAACCTCCGGTTTTGGTCTGGCCAGTGCCCGGTTATTTGCTCAACATGGCCACTCCCTGATAATCACTGGTCGCCGTTCAGAACGCCTGCTGGCACTGGCGGAAGAGTTGACGCCTGAAGTACCGGTTCACAGTGTCACTTTGGACGTTCGCGACGCCCGGGCAGTATCAGAAATGGTGGATTCACTGCCTGATGAATTTCGCAATATTGAGGTTCTGGTCAATAATGCCGGACTTGCGCTGGGTGCTGGTCCTGCGTGGGAAGCCAGCCTGGAAGACTGGCATACCATGATTGATACCAACGTGACCGGTTTGGTGAATGTCACCCATAAGTTGTTGCCCATTCTCCGTGAACAACCCAAAGCTGCCATTATTAACCTGGCTTCTGTGGCTGCTAACTGGGCGTATCCTGGCAGCCATGTCTATGGAGGCAGTAAAGCATTTGTTGCCCAGTTCTCCCGTAATCTTCGCTGCGACCTGGCTGGCAGCGGCGTACGTGTGACCAGTCTTGAGCCAGGCATGTGTGAAACCGAGTTTTCGCTGGTTCGTTTTAAAGGGGATCAGGCGAAAAGTGACAGTATTTATCAAGGAGTTAACCCACTTCGTCCGGAAGACATTGCAGATATCATTTTCTGGATTGCTCAACAGCCAGCGCATATCAATATCAACACTCTGGAAGTGATGCCAACTTCTCAAGCGTGGGATAACTTCAAGGTGGTCCGAAAAGTGGACTGATGGGAAGTTATCCCGGGGATTGGCTGGTTGTGTTACTCTTGATGTTCTGAGCAAACTGGGTTCCTGCCATACTCTCTATTATTTTTTTGCGTTTCATACGGTACTTCTTGTTGATGATCCTTTGGCGTTCACGGTAAGCGGGATCTTTGAGAAGCTCCCGTGCACGATCTCTTTGACGCTTCTTTACGCGCTCTGCGTATTCGGGATCATTATGGTAGCGCTCCTTCTGGCGCTTCCTTTGGCGCTCTGCATACTCGGGATCAGTCTGGTAGCGATACGTTGAGTACGGACACTTGCGCTTTGCATAAGTGGGCTCTTGGCGGGGTACCCTTTGGTCCTCAATGATTGAAGAGCTACCATCCGTCATTTCTTCTGTCTGAGTTGACTGGTTATTACTTGTTGCCTGGTTCAGGTTTAGCGAGTGAACTACAGCAACGGGTCCTGAATCTTGTGGATTAAAGAATAGGACAGGAGGACGAGTTAACCAGTAACCTGGATTGTAGTGGTGCGCTGGTGTTGGTTCCCTGATCCCAGGCTCACTTTTTACCGGGAATAACGGCTGAGTAAAGTGGATGTTTGATATTGGTGGCAGGGCACCATTAACGGGTTGATTACGATAATCCCGGGGTGCATATTTCTCAAGAGCTGGTGGTGGTATCTCAGACATATCAATTCTGGAATAGCCTGCTGGATTGGCTGATGCCACAGGTGCAATCTCATATTCCTTTAATAACCCGGAAAAGCCAGCGCCATAATGATGTATGGCTGATTGATTGAGGTAAACAGGAAAAGGGTCATCCATCCTCTGAACAGACATACCATGGTACGCCGGTTGTTGTCTGCCACCGTAAAATTGAAAATTCTGCTCTAAATCTGATGATCCGGGATAAAGATCAAAAAAAGCAGGGTTGAATAAAGATGACGTATATTGGAAGTTCATTGAATTATTGAATTGCTGAATTACTTCTTAAGACCTCTCTCTCTTATAAAAGTTCTTATCAAACACAGTTTATTTAGTATTTGTGTTAATCAGGAATGAAAATTGGCTATAACTATAAGCAGTTGTGATATAAAAACCTGAAAATTCAGCCTCTCACGAATGTGGAGGCGGGTGGTAGTGGCAGAGAGGTCATTGATGGTGACGTCAATGACCTCTTTCAGAGTATGGGATGGACGAGGCCTGTTTAGTCGTTGATAACTGGCAAGTATATTGTGAATCCGGCAAAGATTTTATCCGGATCTTTTATCAAACGCGTGTTGTTCTTCCAGATGGCTTTCCAGTGACGGCTTGAACCATAAGTATTTCTGGCAATGGATGCTAACGTATCTCCACGCTTTATCAGGTATGGATCCCCTTTTTTGCTTTGAACAAATTTATCCGCTGGTTCTGGAAACGTTAATGTTGCTCCTTTTTTTATTACATTTTCCGAATCAATTTTTTCGGAATTGGCATTCTTAATGACTATCCATTGTTCATAATCACCGTATATCTCAAATGCAATTTTCATCAGAGTGTCATGTTGGTTGACGGTGTAATAGCCAAGGCTATAAGAAAGGTCGTTTATATCTGAACCTGATGTGGCAAAATTCGATAATTTATAGGATATGGGTTTTGCTTTATTTTCTGTATAGGTGTTTGAAAATGAATGGTTATCTACTGTCTTTGTGGTCTTTTCCCGGCTGGGGTTTTCAGAAAGTGGTGATGATTCTTTGTCTCTGTTAACCGTGCCTTCTCTTTGCTTTGAATCAGAGCAGGCAGCCAGACCAAATGCCAGACCGATGATCAATAAACTTTTCATATATACACCTGGATAAAATGTTTTTGAATGAAGTGATTTTATTGTTGGTGAGGAAAATGAATAAATAAAGGTTGTTTGGTTTATTTGACTGGTCAGGTATTAACTATGACTTAACAATTACGTCAGGTATGCTTTATTGACAGTTATCTCTGTTATTGGTCTGGAGTTACTAAATCCGGTTGCCTCATTTTCAATTCATTGAGCAAGGGTAGAGCCGGGTCATCCGGTACCCTCAGCTACTCTTTCCTGATGACCATCAAACCCCCGGATCACTTTGGGAAACCTTATCAGTACATTTCACATCTATTTGTGCGGCCTCCACGTAGAGGTGGGTTGCAACTTTGCAAATTTTTCCGCAATCTGCTTGCCAGAAAGAAATGGTATTCATGGCATTCACTTTTCGTTGAGAGGGCCGGATGATAAGTAACGAGGCATACCCATGAAAGTTGCACTGATTGGAGCCGGACTTTCCGGGATAAAGGCCGCAAGTCTGTTGGCGGAATTGGGGCATGAAGTGACTGTTTTTGAGAAAAGTCGCGGATTGGGTGGGCGCTTAGCCAATCGACGGGAAGCATGGGGCAAGCTGGATATTGGTGCCCAGTACTTTACCGCCAGGGATCCGGGGTTTCAGAAACAGGTAGAGCTCTGGCTGCAAGCATCTGCTGTAAAGGTCTGGGATTTTTCACCCTACTGTGTTGCACAGGGAACATTAACACCGTCACCGGATGAAACGGTGCGCTACATTGGTTCCCCGTTAATGAACCAGCTGGTTTATTGTTTGAGCAGCAACATTGCCGTTAACTTCCAGTGTCACATCTCGAAGGTGGAAAAGAGCCGGGAAGGGTGGCAGCTGTTGTCTGCCGATGGTGCGCTTTTTTCCGGCTTCGACTGGTTGATTGTCAGTAGTCCTGCCGAGCAAAGCCGTACCCTGCTTGATGGCTGTTCTGATGTGATGGCTCATGTACCTGAGGCCGTCCATCAACCCTGCTGGGCAGCAGGCCTTGCTACCCGGGGGAAAATTCCAGCAGATGTGCAGGGGATCTTTGGGGATGAAACGGTCCGCTGGGCTTCGCGGTTATCCAGCCGACCCGGTTTCAGGAAAGCGCCGGATGTTGACGATGTCTGGATGTTGCATTTCTCGCCAGAGTGGTCTGAACAACAGGGTAAAGAAACGGCAGTGGACATTGGTCAGACAGGTTTGAACTGGCTGCAGACAATAATGGCTACCGGGCTTGAGAAAACCGCGGAATATCGACATTACTGGCGCTATGCCAATATTAAGCCAGTAACCTTTGATCAACCTTATCTTCTGGATGAACGTCAGCGGCTTGCGGTCATTGGTGCCTGGTGTGCGGGTGGCAGGGTTGAGGGGGCCTGGTTATCAGCGCAGAAGTGTATACAGGCCCTGTCGGGTTAATGATGAACCGATCTCACCAGGATCGTTGGTCGCCCCCGGTAATGCCGGGGCTTGTAACCATTCAGGAAAACATTGCCCTGATCCGGTGAAAGGGGGATAACATTAACTGTTATCCAACCGACAGCTTTCTTACACAGCCTGCAAAGCAGCAGTTGATTCATCAACCGGTATGGACACCTTAACTCCCAGTCCGGGCATACAGTCACTCAGGGCAATTGAGCCATGATGCAGACCAGCTACGGCTTTAGCCAGTGAAAGTCCCAGCCCCAAGCCGCCATCGGTGCGGCTTTTATCAACACGATACAAGCGTTCAAATACCCGTTCTTTCTCTTCATCAACAATGCCCGGGCCATTATCTGCGACTTTCAGCCATGCAATGCCATCTTCTTTATCAAGACCACAGCCCAGAGTAATCCTGCTGCCTGCCGGGCAATATCGCAGGGCGTTTTCAATCAGGCTGGCAAATTGCTGAATTAATAGTTCTCGGTCTCCCTGGATGATAACCGGGGCATCTTTTTTAACAACATACATTGTCATTCGTGCATCTTCTGCGACGTCCTGATAAATCTCTGTCACGGTATCTACGATCTGAGCCAGATCTATCCGGGTAAAACGGCTTCTGCGTGCGCCAGACTCGATCTGAGTGATTCGCAGCAATGCATCAAAAATGGAGGTCAGTCGTTGTGAGTCCTCAAGGGCATGATCAAGTTGCCTGAAAAAATCTTTATCCCTGCTGGTGTGCAACTGGCCTGCTTCATCCCTCAGTGTCAGCAGGTTATGACATAACCGGGTAATAGGGGTTTTCAGTTCATGGGCGATATTTGCTGAAATATCCCGCATGGCAGTAACGGAACCTTCCAGTCGGGACAGCATTTCATCAATATCATTGAAGTCCCGGTGTTGCTCTCTCACCAGTTCTCTGGACTCCTGGACAATTTCACGGTTTTGCTTGCCCAGTTCGTAATCCACATACAGAAAAGTAACAGAAGCCATCAGTACCAGACTGATGATTGAGACCACTCCAAACATTAAACCCTGTTGAATAGCCGAACTTTTGAGCCATGCTGGCAGATGGTCAGGCAGGCGTTTCCCAATTGACGATAAACGCAGACAGACTCCCTGGATATCAGGCAACCGGATGTTCATGGATTCACACCTGTCGTCGTTTTGGTACGCCCGGCATGGGCATGAACTGATGGGGTGAAAGTCCCCTGTGGGAGAACCTACATCTGACTGGCGGTAAAGACGCCTGCTGATGACAACCACTAGCTTAAGGCAAGTGCAGTCTCGCGAGAGGCTGTGCGGAGGCAGTCTGAGTGCAAAGGTGCGAGCCGACGTAAAGAAACCGCATACAAGGCTGAGTCTCTGGGCGAGTGAGCCAAAGATTACGAAGCCCTCAGGTTCGTGAGACACGGTAAATGCGGCGGTTGTGCACTGAAAGTCCATGTCCTTATCCGGGGAGATCTGTTCAACATGCGATTGGTAAGTTCCCAGTTCTCAGCCACTGGTTACAACAGGCTCGGCGAACAGTGACTCATCATCCTGTTCGAGCAAACCCGATGGCAACCAATAGCGCCAGCAGAGGCAACTCCGCATGGTGATTGGACAGAAGTCAGCAGAGGCCATAGTAGCTGTACGACAGAAGTCATTAACGGACGGGAAGTCGTCAGCGAAGGGCCAAACATCAATGACAAAGAGGAGACTGATTCACTCAAGGCGATGCAGCCGTCCGGCGACTCACCGTACTTGGCGACAGAATCTTTAACCAGCTTTGAACCATGATCTACTAAATTGCGTACTTGAACCGGCTAATCTGGCAAGTGCATGGAAACAGGTCAAAAGCAACAAAGGTGCTCCGGGTATTGATGGAGTCACCATTGAAGCTTATCCCGACTTTGCCAAACAGCATTGGCCTTCAGTGCGTCAAGCTCTATTGGACGGAACCTACCAGCCGTCACCAGTACGTCGGCATGTTATAGAAAAGCCGGATGGTGGTGAACGCTTACTGGGAATCCCAACCGTGATCGACAGGGTTATACAGCAGGCCATTGTGCAAGTGCTGACGCCTGTCTTTGATCCGGGGTTCTCTCCAAACAGCTTTGGCTACCGACCGGCACGGTCAGCACACGACGGAGTCCGTCAGGTTAAGCAGTTGATCAACCGGGGGCTGCATTACGCCGTTGACGTTGATCTGAGTAAATTCTTTGATACGGTTAATCACGACGTTTTGATGTCGAGGGTCTCCCGTAAGGTCCACGACAAACGCCTTCTGAAACTGATTGGTCGCTACCTGCGCTCCGGTGTCATGATTGAGGGCAATGTCTACCCGACCAGGGTTGGCATGCCACAGGGTGGGCCTTTATCACCCTTGCTGTCTAATGTGGTCCTCGACGAACTCGACAAGGAGCTTGAATATCGGGGTCATTGCTTTGCAAGATACTGTGATGATTTTGTGATTCTCGTCAAAAGTCAGCGTGCAGGGGATCGGGTGATGCACAGCATTACCCAATTCATTGAACGCAAATTGAAACTGAAGATTAACTCCCGGAAAAGTAAAGTTGTGAAAGCAACAGAAAGCGAATTCCTGAGTTTCACCTTCACAGGGAAGAAAGTTCGCTGGGCCCAGAAGTGTCTGGACCGATTCAAATACCGGATACTCAAGTTGACCAGTCGTCGCTGGGGTGTCTCAATGCAACATCGGTTACGCAAACTGGCGCAATATATCCGGGGTTGGATGGGGTATTTCCGGTTATCGGAATATTACCGACCAATTCCCCTGCTGGATCAATGGATACGTCGGCGAATCCGTTGCTGCTTTCTGAAGCAATGGCGCAAGCCGAAAACCCGTTTTAAGAATCTGGTCAGGTTAGGCGTTGATAAAGTGAACGCCGCCAAGATCGCAGCCAGCAGCAAAGGGTATTACCGTCTGAGTAAAACTTATGCGGTACAACAGGCTCTGAATAACAATTACCTCGCGAAAATTGGGCTTGTTTCATTGAAAGACTTATGGATCAGGTTTCACCATCATCGTTGAACCGCCCGGTGCGGACCCGCATGCCGGGTGCTGTGGGGAGGGTTGGAGAAAGACCAGCCCTTACCCGATTTAGGTCACCTCGATAAAGTCCAACTTTGATACTCCGCACTCTGGGCAATGCCAATCGTCTGGGATGTCCTCAAAACGAGTACCTGGAGGAATGTTTTCCTCTGGCCATCCCTTCGCCTCATCGTAGATCCACCCACAGACTTCACAAAGATACTTTTTCATTGTTAATTCTCTCCTCTCAGTGCGTTTAGCTCACCTGTTCCGGAAGGCACACAGGCATAGGTAAGCGCCTGACCGGTGAATTGAGCTAACTCTCGCAAGCTTGCTTCTGTGATGGCTGGCCACCAATTGGACTTTATTTTGCCATTGGCCTGTAAAACACCTGAGAAAGGCAGCCACGCGAGATCTCCTTGCACAATAAGGTCACACACACCACTGCTCGCTTACTGGACAAGCAGTGTGATTTGGCCTTCTTTCTCGTAGAAATTACTCTTGTTCAAAGTGACCTGTTATCCGACAGCCGGGGCTTGTTCAGCATCAAACGCCCAGACAAACTCAGAAATTCGCAAAGCCTGATCCTGACTGTCAAAAACAAAACCGCCCAGTTTTAAAAGGAAGTCATCAAGAGAAGCAAATGTGCCGTCATGGCCATAACCAAATCCTCGCACCTGATCCCCCATGTGCTCTGAACCCAGATAACTGGTGCCAAACATTCCAACTTTCTGGTACATATTGCGCAGGTGGGGAATCTTGAAGTCTTGGGAAACTAAAGGACCTTCGCTGGTAATTTTCTTATCGGTACCAAACAGTCCATTCTCAGCATCCAGTTTGTGGCAGCTGTTACAACTGGCTACGCCACGGTCAAGGGCCGCATTGTAGTAATCACTCTGTCCTTGAGCCTGCCGGGGAGTGAGAGTGTTATCCAGATTGCGGACCGGGTTCGGACGGGACTGAATACCCAGAGCAAAGTCCGTCAACTTCTGTAGCTGCCACTCCGGTAACATACCATCGCGACCCAACAAGCCAGGGAACGCCACCCGGAATTCTTTAAAAACAGCCGCCTCCACACTCTCTTCCACCCCATTCACAATTTCGCGGTTGACGCCAGTCCGGTCTCCCCGCCAGTGCATGGGACCACTCAAACTGATGCCGCGGAATGTCTGTGTAGTCATCGGACCTTTCATCGGGTGAAAGGTTCTGGATTTCAGTGGAGCCAAGTTCCCGGGAGACTCTTCCAGTGGGTTTTCAACAACATGCTCATCGGGATTCCCGAGATCCCAGGCCAGCCCATCATTATCACCAAAGATGTGGCAGGAACCACAGCTGACAGTACCATTGCTTGATGTTTGCATGGCGTCGTGCATGAATGGGCGCCCCTCTCGCACATAGATGGGTTCGGGGTTATAGAGGTCCTTCTGATTAACCACTTCCTGACTGGCTGTTTCCACCACCGACAGCTGGTTGTCAAAACGTGAGTAGACATACAGATATTGCTCATTCACCCCGAGAACCAGGCCGACAGGCCCTCCTGGCACTTTGATGAAGCGGGTGCTGTAAGGGTCGTAATCGCCGGACTCCATGGAGGAGGTTTGTATCTGAGCAATTTTTCCCGAGCTGAATGTCGCGAGGTACATGGTTTCACCACTGCCGGTTACAGCCATGCTCATGGGCTGGGCCAAACTCCTTTCTTTGTCCGAAGCTGAGACGGACTGCCCCATCGGCAAACTGAAGTCTATATGTTCGTTCAGGTGTACTGAAGACACAGAGTCATCCTGAATCACTGTCACTTGATTTTTTACAAAACGCCCACGCACGGTTGTGCTTCTTTCGCCAGGCCCTTCGAAACGGATATCGTTCAGGGCTTCGGTATTACTGGCATACACAGCACCCGTCGCCGGGTTAACCGCCATATTGAGGATTACAGAGCCAACTCCCGACCAGCTCCCCGTCACCTCTGCTGGGTTGGCTCCAGCATCAATGGCGAACACATCCTTATCCGGTAAACTGAAACGAACCTTGCCATCACGCATAATACCATCCCCATCCACCCAACTTTCACCGTTGTAGCGCACGATGACTCCAGTCTCTGGCGCCTCAGCACCATCCACACTGGCATGTGGGCCGACCTTTCCCTGCTCCATAGCCTGGGGGAAAATGGCGGTGGTTTTGTTGCCGGTTAAAAAAACCGCCGCATACACTGTCTGCCCGTCCGGGCTCACGGCCAGGGCGCTGGGAGTGTCGGTGAATAGAGAGAGTATGGTCTGGGGTGCACTGGGCGCTGCGCCATCAAACACCCAGACATCTGCGCGACCAATACCGGGTGTCCGCAGATCATCGATGGAGAAGTCAGGACGATGCTGACCGCGCCGGGCCGTGGTGATAAACCCCCGCTGTTGTTGTGGCCCGGCAAAGACAATATCGCGGGGCTCATCCCCCACCATCAGGGTCTGCGTCACCCGGGGGCGGCCCTTGATATCGACGATGCTGACACTGTCAGACATATGGTTAACCACCCATACCTCATGATCGTTACGTACCGCTACAGCCACCGGGTCCATACCCACAGGAACGGCACTGATGCGGGTCAGCTGGTCATGCCTAGCCCGGTAGATCTCCAGGCAGTTGGCCGGGGTGTTGGCCACGAACAGATAACGACCATCGGCCGAACGGGCCAGTGGTCGCACCGGATCACGCTCAAAATTAACGTAGTTGTCACTGCTCACCCGAGCATGGCAATTGAAAACTGGCTGAGTGATTAGTGGCTTCTGCCGGTTTTCCTCGAAAAAATGGCTAGTTTCCAGCGTGCTCAAGGAGGCGCTGGCAGTGAGCGGTAATAGGCACAGTACTGCTAGTGCTCTCACTTGTTTTAGTTCTTTGAATGTATACATATTTATGTATCTTTATCTGGCCAGTGCCGGTTGAAAAAAGTCCACGACCTGCTGGTGTACATCGCGGTTGATCAGTGGCCGGAAATGATCCAGTCCCTCTGTGGTATGCACGTCTGTATCACCCAGTGCTTTCGCAATCCTATGGGCATGGGAGTGACTGACAATTTTGTCGTCCTTGTCGTGTATCACTTTGACCGGCCAAGGGTAATCGGCCCCGTGCAGGCCAATATCCCAGTGGCTCACCGGTACCCCATTATCCGCCAGCAGCTGATTGAGAATGCGCTGGCGAATGCCGGGTCGCAGTTGCATAAAACCCTGGGACCAGATATCCAGCACATCCAGCAGAGAGAAGGGTGTGGCAATCAGCACCATCTGGCGGATGTCATCTCTGGGCGCACAGGCGGCCATGGCGATAATCCCCCCCAGCGAGTGGGCCACGACCTGCCGCACTGGGCCGATGTCAGACAGTCTGTCGATCACCGCTGTGGTAGCGGCCACACACTCGGCCATGGTTGTGTAATCCCCCTCGGTACCGCCGTGGGCGGGGGCATCAAAGGCCGCCACCCGGTACCCCTGCGCCAGCAAGGGCTCGACAAAACCAAACATGCTGGCGCAGTTGAAACCTGTTCCAGTCTTCTTTAGCCATAATTCCCCCTCAGGCCTGGCTGGCGTTAGAGTGATGACTGTCCGGGTGCTGCTTGTTCTGGCTGTTACGGGCACTGACGTAGTAACCCGTCTCCGGATCGTAGAAATGACACTGGGTCACGATCTGCCAGAGGGTGCTGAACCGGAACGGCTGCTCACGAATCATCCCAGGGAACGCCTCTTTCAAGGCTTTTTGTGCCTTGGGAAGGTTATGGAAAGGCACAGTGGGTGCCGCATGGTGAGCCGCATGAACCGAGATGTTGTGGGTCAGCCACAGCAACCAACGGGGGTAGAGATAGTCCGTCGTCAGCAGAATACGGCTGCCGTTCAAAGACCAGTTTTCTTTCTCCAGAAACGGAACATCCACCGCCGTGTGGTGCATCAGCGTGGTGATGCTGAACCAGGCGTGGGTGAACAACAGCGGCAGCAGGAAGTACAGCACGACGCCGGTGAAGCCTGTGAAATACCAAAGGGCCGGGAACAGCACGGCACTGACCAGGGCAATAAATACCATCGAGCGACGTACATCCTCCCGCTGGTTCTTACGCGGGTAGAAAGACGGCCTGAAAGCAGACACCCACCAGTAATGCACAGTACCCGCCCAGAAGCCCACAGAACGGGTAAACAGATAGACCAGCTGTTCCCGGCGGGGCATACGGTCGTAAACTTCCCGGGACACGGGCCGCCAGTCGGTGTCCATCTCCAGGTGGTTGGTTGAGCCGTGGTGCATGTTGTGCACATGGCGCCAGGCATGGAATGGATACAACAGCGGAATCAACGACAGGTGACCGACAACCATATTGAGCAGCTTTGAGTTTGAAAACGATCCGTGACCACAGTCATGGGCAATACAGTGCAGACCCCAGCCGCCCAGACCGGCAGTAATCAGCAGGCCAATGGTCAGCAGCCAGTGGGGAGAGTAGGCAATCCCGACAATGCTGCCCAGGTACAGGCCATAGCTGACCAGAAACCCGGCCATCGAACGCACCACATTTTTCTTGAACAGCTCTTTGGGAATCGTCTGACCAATCTGCGCAGTCTTCAGATCTTCAATACGCTGGATGTATTCCCGGTAGTTATCATCCGCGTGTACGGGTATGGATGAAGTAGTCATTGTCTTTCTCCTGCTCACGCCGCCTAGGTGGAAGTTGCAATGACACGGGCGACATCATCGATGCAGGTGTTTTCGAACAGCAGTGCCGGAGACAACCGCTGCTCAACCACCTTCTCCAGCTCGCCGGTGACCTTGACCGCGAACATGGAATCCAGCCCGTACTGCTCGAAGGGTTTGGCACTGTCGATGGCGCTGACATCGGTTTTTAACTGCCTGGCCAAACGCTGGCACAACCATTCCCGCACGGCGGCTTCATCATCACCATCAATCGTGGCGACGTCGCTGTCAGAGAAAGCATTTTTCAGTGAAGAGAGAATTCCCATGGGTTCAGTCCTTTGTCTTTGTACTTGTGGTTGTTGTTTTTTATGGCCGATCAGATCTTTTCTGACTCAGGCAGCGTTAATTCATGAATGCGCTTCTGGCTGGGGAACTTCAGGTCGTGCACCAGTCCGAGCTTCGCCATCAGTGCCAGCACCCAGCCGGTGAGATCCGGCTCATACCAGTAAATGCTGTGACGGTAATTAATAGGGAAAGCGTGATGGTTATTCTGCAGGCCCTCACCGAAGGCCAGTACGGCCACCAACCAGTTGTTACGACTGTGATCGTCGGTACGGAACTGCTTGCCACCGTAACGATGGGAAATGGAACCCACCATCCAGGCAGACTGATTGGCGCAGAACATGCGCGCCAGTCCACCGAAGATAAAGCCCAGCCAGGCACCCTCCAGAGTGCCGGTGATCAGGCCGCCCAGCACCGCCGGAATGGCAAACCCGAGCACCACCCACACCAGGTAGTACTGATTGACAAAGAAGTAGGTGCGGTCCCGCAGTACATCCTTGGCGTAATGGGACCAGACCGAGATACTGCGCTCCAGCATCCAGGGCATATGGCTATACCAGAGCCCGACCAGTTTGTTCTGGTGCAGGTTCGGCGAATGGGGGTCACCGGGTTTATCACTGTAAATGTGATGACGACGGTGGGTAGCCACCCAATACAGCAGTGGCCCCTGAGCCGCCATGGAACCCATGATGGTGAGCAGGGCTTTCATTTTCGGACCGGCATCAAGGCCTCGGTGGGCGGCCATCCGGTGCAGCCCGGCGGTCACCCCGAACATATGGACGAAGTACATCACCCCTAACATTACCCAGGCCCAGGCAGGCACCGAGCCCTGCCATATCAGTCTGACAGCTTCGATCATCCCGATAGCAGGAATCACCATAACCCCGAGGGCAAAGATACGCTGCATCTGCGCGGCCCGGCCTTCGAGATAGGCGACACCGGGCACAGACGTCTGCAGGTCGGCCAGTGATAGGCTGTCTGCGCTCATTTTATTTCCTCTCCGTGATAATTTTTCCGGTGTCCGCCTGATAGCGGCGAATATTCCGGGCCAGACCGAGTCGTCCCATCGACTCGATAAATATCCCCGACAGATCCAGCTGCCAGCGGGACTGGTGATCGTTGCGTGCCCCCGAAGGGAACGCATGGTGATTGTTGTGGAAGGAGCCACCCACCGAAGGAATGCACAGCAGGAACACATTACGGCTGTTATCTGTCACCTTGTGGGGCTGGCTGCCCAGGGTGTGGCACAGGGAGTTCACCGACCAGGTCACATGGTCGAGCAGGAAGATGCGCAGCAAACCGCCCCATATCAGCCCGCGCCAGACCCCCTCCCAGGCGCTGGACAGCACACCGCCAATCGCAGCCGGCAGAAGCAACCCCACCATCACCCACAGCAGATACTGACTGTTGATGGTGATCAGCTCCCGACGGCGCAGCAGATCGGGGGCATAACGGGCCCAGCTGGCCTGCTCCCGGGCAAACAACCAGCCCATATGAGCGTGAAACAGACCCGCTATGCGTCCGGAAGCCTTTTTGCCAGTGCTCTGGTAATAGGGCGAGTGGGGATCACCGGGTTTGTCGGTATGAGCGTGATGCTTGCGATGCGTCGCTGCCCAGAACAGTAAAGGCCCCTGGGCCGCCATGGACCCCAGAATGCCCAGCAGCCAGGTGGTGGCCAGCGGGCCTTTAAATGCTGTATGGGAAAAAAAGCGGTGGAAACCGACTTCGATTCCCAGGGCCGTGGTAAAGTAAAACACCGCCAACAATACCAGCTCCAACGTGCCCACCTGACCAGTAACCAGCTGCCACACGGCCACCCCGGCACCGGCGGTGGTCAACCCCACTGTCAGGGCGGCAAACAGCTGCAGGCTGGTCACGCCGCTGACTTTCTCAGGCACCACAGGGGCGTGGGTGGTTGCGGTATCGTTTGTGCTTTTCATGCGGGAACCCTCTCACCAGCCTTCGCTTTATGCACAGGTGAGTTCTGGGGGAAATCCGGCAGTTTGCCTTTGTGGTAAGCGTGGGCACAAGCCAGACGCTGGATCTTGCCGCTGGTCGTGCGCAGCACAGTTTTGCGAGGGCCGACGTGCACCACTACGGGTTCGACCTGGAATTCGGCCCGAATAGCGGCGCTGGTAACAGTCTGTATTTCCTCAACCTGCTCTGGCGTCACCGGCTGTCGCACTTCAACCAGTACACCCAGCTCTTCTGTGTCATCACCGGAAATAGCAAAGGCCGCAGCCAGACTCCTACCATCCAGCAGGGACGAAGAGGCCAGCACGCAACGTTCAATATCCTGGGGATAGAGATTACGGCCACGGACAATAATGACTTCTTTCAGACGACCAGTGACGTATAGTTCACCATCGAGCATAAAACCCAGATCGCCGGTCCGGTAATAGCTTGCCTCAGAGCCTGGCAGCCGGTTGTGGAAGGCGGTTTCGGTTAGCTGATCGTTGCGCCAGTAGCCCTGGGCAATGCTGGGCCCTGCGATCCAGATTTCACCGACATCATCGATGGCAGCGGGCTGTGCTGTATCCGGGTCAACAATACGAATATCCAGTTCATTGCCAGCTTCACCACAGCTGACCAGCGTCCGGCCTTCCAGACTGGGCGTGACCTGCCACCGATCCAGGTCGTCACGTGCAAACGGCTGGGAAGCCACAACGGTGTCAGCCTTTTTGCCGGAGACAAACAATGTCGCTTCAGCCAGACCGTAACAGGGATTTAGCGAGGTAGAAGGCAGACCATGTTCACGGAACCGCTGATAGAACGCAGAAATTGTGTTGGGGTTAATAGGCTCTGAACCACTGAAAATTTCCCGGGCACAGGACAGGTCCAGATTGGCCTCTTTCAGCTCTTCATCGGTAATACCATCGACGCATAACTGAAATGCAAAGTTAGGCGCACCTGTCGTCGTCAGCCGGTGGTCGGAAATCGCCTTCAACCAGCGCAACGGGCGCTGAATAAAATGCATCGGCGACATAAACACCAGCGGGAAGCCAGCATAGAGCGGCTGCATAATGCCACCGAGCAGCCCCATATCATGGTAAGGCGGCAGCCAGATGCATCCTTTACGCGGTGGGTGGGGCGCGAGCCACTTGTAGATCGCCTCACAGTTCTTCACCAGATTATGCTGGGAGACCATGACGCCTTTGGGCTTACCGGTCGAGGCAGAGGTGTACTGCAGCATGGCCGTGTCATTCAAGGCCTGCTGTGGCCTGTCCCAGTTTTGCTCTTCTGGCTGATCAGGTACATCCACTTCAACCAGCTTGATACCCATCTGCGCCGCCATAGCCGTGAACTGAGCCAGCTGGGCATTGCTCTCACGGATAAACCGGCTGTAGAGGATGATCTTCGGTTTGCAGTCCTGCAGCATGCTCAGAAAGCGCTGCACCTGACGGGTGCCCATAGGCGGATGGCAGGGCACAGCAATCGCACCACTGCCAACAGTGGCCAGATACGAGGCCAGAAAGGCCAGACCGGGTTCAAACAACAGCACCACACGATCGTGGTGCTGAATGCTGGGGTTGATATGGTTAGCCGTGTAAGCCACGGCATTTTTCAAATCCTGATACGTCCAAGTAATCGCATCCTCATCGCCATCCACAAGATAGGTGAATGCCTCCTTCTCAGGCTCATGGTCAGCACGTCAGGCCACGATATCCGCAATAAACTCAAGTGCTGGCACTGGCCTGGACTCATAGACGACACCAAAGTCAGTTTTCAATGACTGGCGTTCAACGGCTCCCATGGCGGCGTCTTTCCGAGCAGTATCCATTTTGATCATCCTTATCCTCCGAAACCCCTTGACGAACTGATCAACTGTTTTCTGATTTTCCATGAAGCAGGTAGCTGTCACTTGTCATGTATATACATGTCTTAGAATGTATATACATGCATTTCTGCCAGTAAAATACTGATCAAACATTGCATTTCCATGACAAGTATTCGCAGTGCATCGGATATGCAATTCTGTCTGCACTTTGAACACTTTTACAAGCAACGCACCAAAACTACTCAAAAGTTACTACTAATCTATGTTTTTTGCAGTTTTCTAGAATACAGCAAAGAAAATGCCAAAGTTTCTGATAGAGGGCGATACAATATCTAAGGCAGATATAGAAGAGTTAGAGCTGTGCCCATGCAACTATACAGCTGTCTGTCTGGATGAAAGCGATCTGGGAGCAGAGAGGATTATTGAATTTATAGATATGAGAAATTGTATTGTCGTCGTTTATCTTCAGCAAACGCGGATCTTGGAGAAGGCCCGAACCGATTGCTTTTAAGTACGTTTCTTTTAACACCCACAAGCGCAGAAACACAATGTCACGCTTTGAGGCCGGTGCTTGCCGAAGGGTACGTTGTTCTTCCGGGGATGCAACCATTTCGATAAGTGGCTCAGTCACCGGCTCGCAGGTCAGCAAACACTCAACATCGGCACCGACCGGACCAAGGCTGCTGATCACCAACCACAACCACTCACCACTATGGCTGAGGTTAAAGTGCAAACAGCTGTTCTCTAGCTGAGGCTTGCCATGAGCGTCCCGGGTGAGAGGCACCTGATCAGGGCTGACTTCCAGGCGATCTGCGAGCAGTAAGCGCAGAACACTGCGTCCAAAGAGGAAACTGCGGGCTCGCAGACCATCATCAACAATAGTTTGATAATCGCACCATCGCTGTCGTTCTCGTTTCGTGAGCAGGCCTGAAAAATCGTGCCACGGCGGCCAACAGGCAAGCAGCTCCTCCATATTGACCAGCCACCCCTCAACGCCCTCAGCAAGAGTCCGGTGCTGACGGTTCAGATAATACCTGGCATCAAGAAACGCATCCGCCTTTACCTGTGGCTCAAGCATGACCAGGTAGCTTTTCCTCCACTACATGTCCGGTACTGATAAACCGGCCAATCATGGATGCAATATCCGGATCACGCACCAGTTTCCTATGACCGAGCGACGGCGACGTCCAAGTCTGGGCATTACCCAGCTTGTCATGAATACATGTCATGGCAGCGAACGGTACTTCAATATCGTTACGAGCGTGTACCAGTAGCACATCAGGCTGACCGTCCGCGAGCATCGTCCCAATATCCAGCTCTTCAGCCGGACGGCCAACTGCATGGCCAACACCCACAATAAATTTTTCGGTACAGGTTTTGGGTAACCCCATAAAATCGGCAAAGGCACGCAGGGTATCTAGCATATTCGCGGGCGACGCCATTAAAACATAACGGTTAATAGCGGCCCCCTGTTCCCGTGCAATAGCCAGACCGGCACAGCCCATAGAGTGGCCGATAGCAGCATCAAACGGCCCCAGCTCGTGACACGCAGCAATCACCGCCAGAGCAAACTGCACTGGATTAGCCTGTTTCCCTTTGGACAAACCGTGGCGAGGGGCATCAATAGCGATCACTTCATACCCCTCCTCAATCAAAGGCTGAGCCAGAGCCTGCATCTGCGTAGCGCGACTTTCCCAGCCATGCATAATCAAAACCCGCTTTTTATCTTCACCACCTTCCCCCCAGCGCAGAGCACTGAGGCTGTTATCAAACTCTGCCCCGAAACTTATCCGTTGCCCATTCAGCTCCGCTTTCTCTTCCCAGTCTTTCAAGGGAAACCGACGAGGGGAAAGAAACAGCGTTACATGATCCCTGGCCACTTTACCGGGCAGAAGCGTGCCCAGAAACCGGTTCTTGATCCGTAACAGGGTCATCATATTCATGGTTATCACCTTCCTTACTTATGTTTATTGTTATGACTGGCTCCGCCAAGCATGAGTCCTCATACAACAGGGGCAGGGTTCGGGTTGCTATTCCAAAAGCCAGGATGGCCTGAGAGCGACCCAGACCATGGATGGTCTGATGGAGCGGGAAGAACAACCCGCATCCTGATCCGGCTGGTGTACGCAGACTGACATTCAAGCGCACTAAAAAGTGATCTCCGCCCCCAGCACCAGCCGGTCCTGCTCCCGGAACTGGCCAAACGGCCCGTCGTCATCGCCGTAGAACAGATCGGCTCCAGTCCACAGTCGCCAGCTGTCGTCCACATCCCAGCTCAGCTTCGCACGCAGCATGCCATCGTTGTAATCCTGGTTATGCAGCCCTTTCAGCTCCAACTCCAGAGTGTCGTTCCAGAAGTCACGCCGCCCCAGCAGGGTGTGTCGGACGGTGGTCTGTTTGCGTATCACCGCAGCAGGTCTGTTGTTCAGCGTGCTTTGGTAGAACTGATAACTGAGAAACCAGTTATCCAGCCCCTGATAATCTAGTCCCAGCACGGAGGTCATCTCGCCGGTGGTGTAAATGCCCTGGTCGACCAAGTCTTCCCGCAGTACCGCATTACGGGTGCTATAAGCCAGCTCCAGCCGCACTACCCAGTCAGCGAAAGCATTACTGGCGCTCAGGCCATACAAAAGCGTGCGCTGGTATTCCGGTGACACGGCAATACGCCCCTCATCGAAAGAGCGATACAACACCGGGTTGTCCTGATAGTGATAAAACATCAATGCCGCCAGATCCCAGCCCTGTACAAAACTGCTCCAGCGCAGGCCAGTTTCCAGATGACCACGTCCTGGACGTTGGGTGTCGTGCACCACGACAGGCACACCCGGCTGTGGCCGGGGCACCAGCTCCGGGCTGGTCACCGCAAACGGAGAACCGGCATCGGCCAGCTCATTGAAGGTCATATCCGGAATGATCAGCCACTGCAGGCTGGCGTCTTCCCCAGGCCCGCCAATATCGGCAATCTCGATATTGGCCATCCAGGTCGGTATGCGGATATCTTCATAGTCTGACAGGGTCCATTCCCGGTAATTCAGCGGGTTAACGACATCCAGCACTCGCAGACTGTCTGCCTGGCCCCAGACCACCTGCTGCTTCCCCAAGCGCACCGCCGTTGGGCCCGCCACTGTGTCCCACTCCGCCTCCAGCCAGGCCTCTACCAGTTCTGCGCGACCATGACGGGTTTCCCAGGTAGGTCCGTTCAGGGACGAGTAGCTTTCAGGTCGGTCGGTGCGGGTGGTCAGGTCATCGGCCAGATCGAGACTGAACCGGGGTTTGATCAGAAAATCCGGCTGTTCCCCGGCAAGACTGATGCCCAGCACACCACTGAGCTCCGGCTCAAGAGTGGTGCGGACCTTGCTGACCCCATGCCGGTTCAGCCCGTAAGCCAGTTCCGAGCGCAGGGTGGTATCGAGGCTGATATCCGCAAAAGTGTCGGACGCCAGCACCGACCCTGGAGACAGCAGACCAACCGCCAGCCACACACCGGACCAGACACCGACGAAGCCCTTGAAGCGTTTCATTACATCCCGCCTTTTTTCAGAATGCGCCGGGTGAACAGGGCATCATCCAGCTGCACCTGGTAATTGACATTGTTGAACAGAAACCGGGACACATGACCGGTTTTATGGTTGGTGACAGTCTGCTGATGGCGGGTCCAGATACCATCAATCTGGCGGATATCTTCGGCCACATAGGTTTTCAGGTGTTTGCCTTTTTCGTCCCAGTAGTCGGTTTTGACAATAATCCAGTTGCCGGGGTGAACCAGATAACGGGTTTTGCCATAACCCAGCTCTTTAGCAATCTCTGGCGACCGGGGTGTGCCTTCAACCACCCAGGCACTGATGGCTTCGCCATCGACGGTGATATTCTCCCGGCCTGAGGTTGTGAAGGTAAAATCCTGCTCATCCACCCGGCCGGCCAGCTTGATGTCTTCATAGCTGAAGTCTGTGCCCATAAAGTAATCACCCCGGTCGGATGCCGATATCCGGCGCACCTTGCGCAGGGCGGGCAGATACAGCCACTGGTCATCGTCCCTGTGGGCCTGGGGATAGTCATAGGTGAGAAAACCGGTACCTTTGACATTTTTTGGCGACTGATAAAAGAACACTGTCCTCTTTTCCTGCCCGGCAGCCTCGCTGGCAGGAAAATACTTGCGATAGCTTTTGGTCTCGCGGGTGCGCTGTTTGCCACGACGATCAGTGAGGATCATTGTCAGATCACTGGTGGCCTGCTGGCCGTCATCCACGGCATTGACGCTGGCCACGATCTGTTCAGCCATCACCCGCCCTTCGGCTTGTTCCCGTTCCACCGCTTTTGAACTCTGAGGAGCAAACAGCAGACTGGCCAGCACCACAGAACCGGTCAGCACCATTACGCTGAACAGCGCACTCACCGGTTTGTGTGCCGGAATGTGTGCCTGTTGCCCAAAAATAAACCGGGGTTGAATCACCATCACCAGGGCAGGCAGTAAGGTCATTGCGGCCAGGAAGCTCATGGTCACAGAGAGAGCAACAATGGTGCCAAAGTAGGTGAGGGGGACCACTTTCGAGCTGATCAGCACACCAAAACCAAAGGCAATGGCCAGATAATTAAACAACAATGCCCGTCCTGTTGAGCCATAGATGGCTTGGAGATGATCCCGCAGACCGGACTTGGGATGGGCTTTCATCAGCACCCGAATCCGATCCAGGGTATGGATAGAGAAGTCGACACCCAGACCAATCGCCACAGAAGCAAACATCGATGTGCCGATACCCAGGTCAATGCCCAGCAGGGCCATGGCGGCGTACACCATCAGGATAGAGCTGATCACCGGCACCGTGGCCAGCAGACCAGCGACCAAGGAGCGAAACAGCAGGGCGGAGACAGCGCAGACACACAACAGCGCCAGCACCACACTCAACACATGGCTCGGGCCAAGATCCTTGATCCAGTGGTAGTTCACATTCACCCGGCCACTGAGATTGGCCGTGGCCTCTTCACTATTGAAGTGCTGCTCAATATACGACTGCAGCTGTTCAATGACCGGACGGGTAACCACAAACTCAGCAGTGTCAAGCCGCAGCCTGATATTGGCCAGACGGTAGTCGTAATCCACCTCTTCTTCAAAATCGGTGGGGTCGCCACTGGCAGAGTAAAGCAGGAAATACTGGGCAATCAGCGCTTCGTCTGTCGGCAGGGTGTAGAACGCGTCCCGGCCTTCGTTCAGGGACTTGTTCATCTGCTTGAGATAATCCACCACGGAGGTTGAACCATTCACATGGGGCAGGCTCTCGGCATAGGCCTGTAATTGCTCAATTCGTGTCAGGACTTCCAGGTTGAACACGCCTTCTTCGCGCGGGGTTTCCACCACAATATCGATGGTGTTGGTCCCCTGCAGATGGCTGTTGATGGCCTGGTCAGCCTGATAAATCTCTTCCTCGGGGTGGAAAGTGTGAATGCGATTTTCATTCACCTGCACCTTACTGGCCAGCCCGACGCCGACAATGGCCAGACCGGCAAAGACCACCAACGTTGCCCCAGGGCGCAGGGTGGCGAGATGACCCAGGGCCGCCATACCTCGGGAGAACAGATCACTGTGACCACGGCTTGCCAGTGTCACCCAGCGCTTGCTGACTTTGGGCTTGAGCAGGGTGATCAAGGCGGGCAGCACATACACGGAATACACCCAGGCGATAAAGACACCGAAAGCGGTGAACAGGCCAAAGGCTTCAAACGGTGGCATATAGGCAGCGGCGTACAGGCCAAGAAAGCCAGCCATGGTCGTCAGGGTGGTCAAGGTGACCGGGCGATACATCTCCTTGACTGCCGCTTCGATACAATCCCGGGGGCTCATCTCCGGGTTGCGGGCCTGGCATTCGTAGTAATGGCTGAAGATATGTATCGAGTCCGCCACCGCCATGCCGATCAGGATGACTGGCATGGCATTGGTGATCACATAAAACGGCACACCGTTGTAGGCCATAAAACCAAGCGTCATCAGCACCGAGGCCCCGATCACCAGATTGCCCAGCAGGGCAGGCATAAACCGGTGGAAAGCCACTGCCAGCATAATGGTGATGATCAGGCCTGCCAGGGGATTGAGACGGCTGGCATCGCGATCAATATAATGGCCGAGAAACCCCAGCACCGCGCCTTCGCCGGCAATATGCAGTGTTTGGTGTTCATCCAGGACAGCGCTGCCGGTGATGGCCGTTATCTGGTCGTAGGTCTGTTCCGCCAGGTCATCGCTGATCAGCTCCGCCACAATCACCGTCATCGCCTGGTCGTCTGATACCAGCATGCCGTCGTAGAGTGGGAAGTCGTTAATCGCTGCGCGGATGGCTTCGGGAGTCTGCACCAGATCATAGAAGGGAGATACATCCATCCCATCGTCCGTCCCGACAATATTATTTTCCGTCGCCAGGCTGATAGTGCGATCGGCATTGATATTGTCCAGGCTGTCGATCTGTGTGGTTAAGGTTTCAACCAGTGTGAGCGTCTCGGGCCGGTAAACACCCCGGGACGAGTTATCCTGAATGGCTATCACCAGGGGATCACTGAGGCCGAAGATCTCCCGTACCTTGTTTTTGTAAACCAGTGTCGGGTTATCCGCCGCTAGGAAAGCGTCTGCACGGGTATCCTTGTAGAGCTGTTTCAGACCACTGGCCAGGGCCGCCATCAGCAGCAATCCCAGTATCAGTATCTTCCAGGGGTGGTGAACCCCCAACAATTTAAGCGATCCCCTCAACGGTCGTTTCATGCCTCACTCCTTGATGTTTTCTTATTCTCATATGTATGTATATACATGTATTTTATGAAATTTTTTTACATGGCCATAATCGCTTCAGCGACCTGGATCAGTTGCTGGCTGTTTTTGTCGCCCAGTCGCCTGGACACATCCTGCTGTGCTTCCTTCCAACGGGTTCGTGCTTGCTTAAAGATGTTTTTGCCTTCTTCGGTCAGGGAGACCATGGAGATGCGACGATCGGCCTCGCCCTGGGTCGTTTGAATATAACCGGCTTTCTGCAGCAGTTTGAGATTACGGGTGAGGGTAGTTTGCTGCAAAACCAGAACCGCCTGCAGATCTTTCTGGGCAGTGCTCTTCATATACCAGAGCGAACGAAGGATAGAGAACTGGGCAATAGTCAGGCCCAGATCACGCAGGTAGTCATCATAATGACTGGTAAGAACCCTGTTGGCCTGACGTAAGCGCAGATTAAAGCAGGGCTCAATCCCACCGTAGGGCTGACGATTGCGTGAAGATCTTGCCATAACTCAGGCCTTAGTATTTAATTTTTATTATATGTACATAAATATATTTTGTGCAACTACCCAAATATCCAGTTCTTGGGGTTTGGCCATAGAGTCGTAAGAGGCGGTTCCGTTGCAAACTGATAGTGATCTCAGAACCTGCTATTTTGTATTCAGTCATAGTAGTTTAGTTGGGTCTTCCACCATGAATTTTTCCGGTCGTCACTATCCCAAAGATCTCATTCTCCATGCTGTCCGCTGGTACCTGCGTTATAACCTGAGTTACCGGGACTTAGAGGAGATATTGGAGGAACGTGGCGTGGATATTGATCATACCACTCCCTACCGTAGGGTTCAGGAATGTGCTCCACAACTGGGGCCTCAGCCAGCAAAAACAATAAATATAAAGCAGAATCTGTGTAATTATGCCAAAAACAGCCTGCAGCAATTCCCGCAAAAAATAGAAAAATGAAGATTTTCCCTTAATTGTTTTATTGATTTTTTAGACACAAATGGTTCATTGACGTCCAGTTTTTGGAGGTCTTCAGAGAGAATCTCCTGTTCTGCAAGAGCCATGAGGTTATGCAGTTCATTTTCGTAATCCTCCCAGTGGAGCTCATGGCGTGACTGGCGAAGAAGAGATAACCGATGTTGCAGCATCTCGATTGCAGGGCAGTGATTACTAGCGGGAATGGTCAGTGGGTGACATACTTCCATGGAGGGCGGCCTCTCGCAGATGATTCTTTTGTCACATGAAAATCATAGCTGCGTTTGGTCGCCTTTCTTGTTCGGGTATTTTGGCTCTGGGACGTAAATTCTATGCTCCAGGGTCTGTAGTTGTGCTCAGTATGAGACTTTCACCCATAAGATTCATGACTGCTTGAAACGTTGGTTTTGTCTCTAAGTTTCATAGCAAAAATTCTGTCAGCTCACTTTTTTTGTCGTGTACAGAGACCTTCACTATAAAAATGTCGTAAATTCAGCAGGGGAATAAATTTCAGAAACATGAGGAAATTGCACTCAAAGGATAGTGCGTTTTATGTACAGTGAACTTTTCGAGGGAATGGGCGCAATACCCCATCAGGGTGTGCCGGTGGGAGCCCTGCAAAAAGAGCTGGACATTCCGGGTTCAACCCTTTCCCATCATATTTCAGCCCTGGTCTCTGTGGGGCTGGTTAAGCAGAAGCGGGATGGCAGGACACTGTATTGCATTCCCCAGTTCGCCACCTTCAATGAGGTCATGGGGTTTCTCAGCGAGGAGTGTTGTGCGGACGAGTCAACGTAATCAGGCGGGGTAGGTTACCAGTGCCTGATCCATCAGGAACTGGTAACCGGATCAATTAAGCAGCCATAGAGCGCTTTTTCATATAAACCAGCAATAGAGATACGGCAGCAGGCGTCATCCCCTGGATACGGGAAGCACGGCCCAGTGTCTCCGGACGGGCATCCGTCAGCTTCTGCTTCAGCTCGTTGGAAAGCCCTTCGATCAATGTGTAGTCCAGCGCCTGTGGTATGCGGGTGTTCTCATAACGTCGCATACGGTCTATCTCTTCGGTCTGACGGTCAATATAACCCTGATACTTGGTCTGTATCTCCACCTGTTCAGCGACCTGATCATGGGTTTCCGCGTCTCCCACCAGTCCGGCCACATCGTTATAGGTCAGTTCCGGACGACGCAGCAGTTCCAGTAGGCTGTATTCACGGCTTAAAGGTTTGCTGAGCTTATTTTCCAGGGTACGGGCAGCATCACTACCGGGATGAACAAACGCTGCCCTGAGGCGCTCAGACTCCTTCTCAATACGCTCCTTCTTGTCACTGAAGGCCATCCACCTTTGATCATCCACCAGCCCCAGTGCCCGGCCTTTCTCCGTCAGGCGCAGGTCGGCGTTATCTTCCCGCAGGATCAACCGATATTCTGCCCGGCTGGTAAACATGCGGTAAGGCTCACTGGTGCCATTGGTAATCAGGTCATCCACCAGCACACCGATGTACGCTTCATCACGACGTGGGCACCAGGACTCTTTATCCTGTGCCCTGAGCGCCGCATTCATACCCGCCAACAGTCCCTGTGCGGCCGCTTCTTCATAGCCAGTGGTACCGTTGATTTGACCGGCAAAGAACAGGCCTCCAATGGCTTTGGTTTCCAGGGAGTACTTAAGTCCTCTCGGATCAAAGTAATCGTACTCGATGGCGTAACCGGGACGGGTAATATGGGCATTTTCCAGGCCACGAATGGATTGGATCAGGTTGATCTGCACATCAAAGGGCAAACTGGTGGAGATGCCATTGGGATAAAGCTCATTGGTGGACAACCCTTCCGGCTCCAGAAAGACTTGATGGGAGGTTTTATCCGCAAACCGGGTAATTTTATCCTCAATGGATGGGCAATACCTCGGACCTATCCCTTCAATTACCCCGGTAAACATGGGTGAACGGTCCAGTCCTCCACGGATGATCTCGTGGGTACGCTCATTGGTATGGGTGATATAGCAGGACACCTGTTCAGGGTGTTGCTCAACCGTGCCAAGGTAAGACATCACCGGCATCGGCGTATCCCCCGGTTGCGCTTCCATCACGGAAAAATCCACACTTCGGGCATCAATACGTGCAGGCGTCCCTGTTTTCAGGCGTCGAACATCCAGGGGCAGTTCTCTCAGCCGGTTGGCCAGGGCAATGGAGGGCGGATCACCGGCCCGGCCACCGCTGTGGTTTTCCAGACCAATATGAATTCGCCCCCCCAGAAAAGTCCCTGCGGTCAGAACAACGTTTGCGGCAAGAAAACGAACGCCCATGTTGGTCACGACACCACGCACCTGGCTGGTGTTGTCATCAACCACCAGATCATCCGCAGACTGCTGAAATATCCACAGGTTCTCCTGGTTTTCCAGAATCGAACGAATGGCGGCCTTGTAAAGTGCCCGGTCAGCCTGTGCCCGGGTAGCCCTGACCGCCGGTCCTTTTCTGCCATTGAGCACCCGAAACTGGATACCGGCAAGATCCGTCGCTGTTGCCATGGCACCGCCAAGGGCATCCACCTCTTTGACCAGATGACTTTTACCAATCCCGCCAATGGCCGGATTACAGGACATCATCCCCAGAGTTTCGATGTTATGGGTCAACAACAACGTTTTAACGCCCATACGAGCTGCCGCCAGGGCGGCCTCCGTACCGGCATGACCACCACCGATCACAATCACATCAAATTGTTTTGGGAAATCCACTGCCAACGTCTGTCACCTGTTATCAAGAGAAGATAAGGCTAGCAATTATACACCGGTTAGCCAGTGCTGTGACCCATCATTGGATAAGCGTGACCTGAAGACTTCACAGTGCCCGCCCGATAACCAGGCTTGCATAACGGGCGTGAGTGGCAACCGGTCACGTAATTTTACTCACAGCCCGTAGATCTGCCCAAAAAGTTTGGTTTTTTCTTATCAAACGACGAAGTTCTTCCAGTTAAACAACAGTAATAACAGCGAATAGCTGTTTTTTAGTGTTATCTTATTTTTTTTATTGATATTAGTGTTGATAAAATCTGTGGATAAACGTATAAAACTCTTTATTTTCAACACATTATAAATTGAACAACCCTGTTATGTTGCTGGTCACAAGGTTTAGTTAACCTGTCATTAAACTGTGGAAAAAAACGACCTTATCCACAGGGCAATTTTATAAAAAGGTTATTCCCTGCGTTGTTCATAGCTTATCTGTGTATATTTCCACATTTCCATAACGCCCGGGTACTTTGCCCGACAACCCGCTGTGATGGGATCTGCCGGGTAATCGGTGGATTTATCGCCATTGAATTTATCCACAGCGCAATAAAGCAGTTGCGAAGTCAGGGAAAATAAGTACAATTCGCAAACGATAATAATTCTTGTTTGCAGACTGCTATGAAAAAACTCCTCTCTATTACTTCCGCTATTGCTATTTCCTGTTCTTCTTTGCTGGCCCAGGCTGCTGAAGAGGTCAATATCTACTCTTATCGTCAGCCTTTTCTGATAGAGCCCATGCTGAAAGACTTTGAACAGGAAACGGGCGTAAAGGTGAACGTGGTGTTTGCCAAGAAAGGACTGGAGGAGCGTATTGAGCGGGAAGGCAAATTCAGCCCGGCAGATGTCGTACTGACTTCCGACATGATCAGTCTTTTTGATCTGGTTGATCGCCAACTGGTGCAACCCGTGAACAGTAAAACCATTAATGAGAACATCCCTGTGCACTTAAGGGATCCGGACAACCAGTGGTACTCATTAACCATGCGGGTGCGGAATATTTACAGCTCCAAACGCAGCGACAAGCCCGTTGATATCAACTACGAAGACCTGGCCAGCAGCAAGTTCAAAGGCAAGATCTGTACCCGCAGCGGCAAGCACCCCTACAACATTGGTCTGGTCGCCTCGATGATCGCCCATAACGGTGAAGCACAAACCAAACAGTGGCTGGAAGGGGTAAAAGCCAACCTGGCCCGTCGTCCCCAGGGGAATGACCGGGCCCAGGTCAAAGCGATCAAAGAGGGGGTTTGTGATGTCTCTCTGGGCAACAGCTACTACTTTGGCAAGATGATGAAGAATGATGATCAGAAAGCCTGGGCTGATGCCGTTTATATTAACTTCCCGAACCAGAAGACGGTGGGTTCCCATGTCAACATCAGTGGCATGGTGATGGCAAAGTACGCACCGAACAAGGATAATGCCCTCAGGCTGATGGAGTACCTGGCCAGTGAAGAGGCTCAGTCCATTTATGCCCGGGACAATATGGAATACCCGGTCAACCCGAACGTTCCAGTGTCTGACACCGTGGCTGCATGGGGAGAATTCAAGGCGGATCCACTGCCTATTTCAGACATTGCCGCCAACCGAACCAAGGCTCAACGTCTTCTGGACGAAGTAAAATTTGATCTATAGATCTCATTAGTGCATGAATCACAACTTACCAACCTACTGGAGGGCTGGCAGCTGGCTGCTGGCCCTTTTACTTTTTTCCCCTGTTATCGCCCTGATCCTGGAGGCTTTCACCCCTGCCGGTGAGTTATTTGATCATCTTTGGGATACCGTCCTGACCACCTACATCGTGAACAGTGTTCTTCTGATTCTCGGGGTAGGGGGACTTGGGGCTGTTCTGGCGATCCCTGCCGCCTGGGTGATGGCCAATGCCCGGATTCCGGCAAGAGATCAGCTCCAGTGGTTACTGGTATTACCACTGGCCATGCCATCCTACGTTATTGCCTATATCTATACCGACCTGCTGGAATTTGCCGGACCAGTGCAGCGTTTTCTCAGAGCGCTCACGGGTTGGACGTCAGCCGCAGACTATTCCTTCCCGGAGATACGCAGCCTGGGCGGTGCCATTATAGTGCTTGCCCTGGTGCTTTATCCCTATCTGTATCTGCTGGCAAGAACCGCGTTTCTTGAGCAATCGAAAAGCCAGACCCTGGCCAGCCGACTGTTAGGTTGCTCACCTCTGCACAGTTTTTTCCGGGTAACCCTGCCCATGGCCCGTCCCGCCATCATTACCGGTCTGGCGCTTATGGGCATGGAAGCCCTGGGTGATTTTGCCACAGTAAGCTATTTTTCCGTGCCCACATTAACCACGGCGGTATACGACACCTGGCTAGGTTATGGCAGCCTGAATGCGGCGGCAAAAATCTCGGCCATGATGTTGCTGGTGGTCATGTTGTTGATCAGCATGGAAAAATACAGCCGTCGTAAACAGCAGCTGTACCAGAAAAATACCGGGCAGGAGCAGCGGGAGTTGATCGAGCTTTCTGGCTGGTCAAAATGGCTGGCTATCGGCTGGTGCTGGCTGCTGGTCACCCTGGGCTTTTTGCTGCCTTCTCTGGTGCTGGTGGAGTACCTGATTGTCTATTTCGATGATTCATGGAGCAGTGCTCTGTTTGAATATGGTATCAACAGTCTGATGGTTTCCGGTTCCGCAGCTGCTGTTGCCTGCTTTATTGCCTTGTTCCTGGGCGTTTATCAGCGTTTACAGCGCACGAGCTTGTCCCGTATCCCTGCTCGCCTGGCCTCCACCGGTTACGCCCTGCCGGGCAATGTTCTGGCCATTGGGGTACTGATCCCTCTGACGCTCTCGGATAATGTGCTCAACGAACTGCTGATTCACTGGCACCAGTCGCCGGTTGGGCTTATTCTCAGTGGTTCTGCCATTACCCTGGTGTTTGCCTACGTGGTACGTTTCTCCGCTGTCGCCGTTGGCAGCGTTGAGTCCAGTCTTGGGCGAGTGTCTCCTTCACTGGATATGGCCAGCCGAACCCTGGGGTGTAACCCCGGGGAAATGGTCAAGCGTGTGCATCTGCCGTTGATCCGTAAAGGCATGCTGGCAGGGCTGCTGCTGGTATTTATTGAGGGTATGAAAGAGCTGCCTGCCACACTGCTACTGCGCCCCTTTAATTTTGAAACACTGGCCACCCGGGTCTTCCAATATGTGTCTGATGAGCAGCTGGAATATGCGGCACCTGCCGCATTGGTGCTGGTTCTGGTAGGATTGGTGCCCCTTATTATGCTTAATCGCTCTCTGGAAAGGCAGGAACAGCAATGAGTGCCCTGAACATCACTGAACTTGCCTGTGCTTATGATCGGTCAGCCAGAAAAAGCAGCGCCACTGGCGATCCTCTGGTCCTGTCCGGGGTAAACCTGGCCATAGAGGATGGTGAAATTGTCTGCCTGCTGGGTCGCAGTGGCTGTGGTAAGTCGACCTTATTAAAAGCGATCGCCGGTTTGATTCAACCGGTATCCGGCACCATTGAACTGCATGGCCGGGAAGTCAGCTCAGCTGCCCGGGTAACACCGCCAGAGCAGCGGGGCATCGGCATGATCTTTCAGGATTATGCCCTGTTTCCCCACCTGACGGTGTTTGACAACATCAGTTTTGGACTTAACAGTTTTGGACTTAAGGGTGCCTTCGGCCAGAACCAACAGACCTCCGAACAGGTCAGGCAACGGGTTCAGGATATGCTGCAGCTGGTGAATCTTTATGGTCTTGACCAGCGCTATCCACATGAACTGTCCGGAGGGCAGCAACAACGGGTGGCCATCGCCAGGGCACTGGCCAACGAGCCTTCCATTCTGTTGCTGGATGAACCGTTTTCCAATATCGACAGCCAGGTCCGTCAGCATCTGGTCAGGGAAATACGGGATATTCTGAAGCAGCAAAAAGTCGCCGGACTGTTTGTGACCCACAGTCGTGAAGAAGGTTTTGCTTTTGCGGATACCATCGCCGTCATGGGGCAGGGCAGAATCATGCAGCAGGGGACGGCCTTCGATATCTATCACTACCCTGATAACCGTTTTATTGCCGACTTTATGGGGGCCGGAAATGTTCTGCCGGCCACCATTGAAGATGAGTTTCATGTGAGCACCCCGCTGGGCGTTGTGGCATCCACCCAACCGCTCTCTGTGGAAAAGGCAGGCACAAGCCTGGAGTTGTTTATCCGGCCACAGATGGTGGCCCTCTCGGCTGTGGATAAATCTGAAGGCTTACTGTCTCAGACCTCTGCCGATACTTTTCCACAGGCAACGATTACCCGGCAGCAGTTTATGGGCAAAAGTATACGCAGCGAGATTCATCTGGACTGTTGCCAGGGGAGTTATCAGCTGGTGGCAGAGCATTCAAACCCGGTAGCCGGGAATGCCAACGTTCAACTGAACATTATTCCCCATGATCTGGTGTTGTTTGATGCTGATGGCCTGAACGCACGGCGAAAAAGAGGAACCGCACCATGATGCCCAGACATAACTGATGTCAGGCTAACCCGGATATTTCAGAAACTTGCTCCCGTTTGTCCTTTGCCGCTCTAAGTGAGTTTTGCTCAGTCGACCGTACTCCCCGGTACGGCGCTCCCTCACAAAATCCCTTAGAGCGACAAAGTCCTGAGAATTATTTCAGATATGACTTCTCTGGACTAACCTCTATCAGATTTTTCCGGAGTGATCTGATGAGAGAGTCTATCTTGCCATTGCCTCCTGCACAGGAAAAACCAGATGAACCTTGTCTGAGTGAAACGAATCCGGTTATTCCTGAACAATCAGCTCATTTTCACAGGTGGAGTATTACCTCGCTACCGGTGGAATTATTGTTGAAAATTACCGGTTATTTACCGCTTAAGGACGCGTGTAATTTGGCACTTGTTTCCAGAAGAATGCACACTGTCCTGAATGAATATGGATTATTTGAAGTTGTTCGGTGCTACGGGAATCTGAGTAAGAATGAACAGCTGTTTTACCGGGGTCTGAGTATTACCAATCAACCACTGATTCATCATCTGCGGACATCAAAAATACAAGTCATTGCCGGGCAATCGTATTGTACTGAAAATTTTCCGGCAATCTGCGCATATCACGCTGATCATTTACGCAATGAAACCATTAATGCCACCTCACTTAAATTTGTGCTGCAAAACTCGTTTGGCAGGGAAGATAACATTAGTGAATACTATCTCAATGAGAATCACAGTCGGCTGCTCATTAATGATAGTCACAGCTCTCAGTGTTCTATCTGGACGGCGGGAAGTGATGGTTGCTGGAGCAGGGAATTCACCATTAAAGCTCGCAGTTTCTTCGAATGCTTTAACAGCATTGATCGATACCATGGCAATACTGTTTTTATACCTGTTGATCCTCCCCCCTCTGATAGATCTGCTTTTAAAACCTATGGTGCTAAAGACGCTTTACTGTCGATTATTCAGCGGGATGGGAAAGGCTTATGGACTGAAACAAAGCGAATGACTGTCGCTGAGCTTTTTCCCGATCCTTATGGAATAAAAAGCCTTGATTTCAGCTTTTTATCTTTTCAGATTTCACCTGATGGGAAATCTCTGATTTATTCTGAATCTTACCGGATGAGCCTGATTTTAGGCCAGCAATTGAATGGTCAATGGCAAAACAACGGTGTTTGCATCGGACGTCGCAGTATTTTCAGCCCGGACAGTAATCATATTGCCATAAATTGTGGAAGATATATCGATTTCTATGGAAAAAGAAAGGATGGCCGTTGGTTAGCCAACGGGAAACTGGAATTTAGCATGCCTACCATGGCTCTGACAGAAGCGAGAAAAAGAGTAGAGGATTATTGTGGTTTTGACACCATTCAATTCAGTCCGGACAGTCAACATTTTGCTGCATGCTTCAATGATGCCGGGGAAGATTCCGACGACATGGATATAAATGTAGAGGATTTTTTCGTGGTTGTTTTTAGTCTTGGTGATAACGGTCGATGGTCTGAAGCGTTAAGAATCACCAAACATCAGCCGCAACCCGTTGATATTATATCGCTGGACGTAACCTTCAGTCCCGATAGCCGGTATCTGGTTGTTCATGGCGAAGATAATTTTGATATCTGGCATTTAACGGATAACAACGGTTGGGTAGCGGAAATAAAAGATCATGACTATTTCCAGAAGTCCCGCTGGGTTTTGCCTAATTCAATGGTGACATTCAATGTGGACTCCTCGGTATTTGTGCTGTTTCAGGAGGGATCTGCAATGATCTGGCAATTGGACGGGGCCGGAATGTGGCACTGCCAGCACATGTTTACTTATATTTGTGACAGGGGATATCCTCGCAGGTATGCAAACTCCGCTGTTCCTACTGCCCAGAAGCTCAGCCCGGACGGACACTCGATTATTTGTACTGACGATCGGGGGAGGCTGGATATCCAGGTGCAAAAGAAATACGGTGAATGGGTCCGGCAAACCCCGGACTCTGATTTACGACTCTGTGAACCTGATTTTAATCACGGTGGGTCCCTTTTTGCCGGCCTTGATGTTAACGACAAATCTTATCTGGTTGTACTGGGCATAACTCCAAAGGGTATCTGGCAGGAAAAGGGCCGCCTGCAAGCGGAGGGTTGCATTGACAGCTTCAAATTCAGTCCTTGCGGTCACTCCATACAGGTCAGCTCTATGGATGGCGACCGGAAAATCCTGTCTTTTTGGCAGATCGAGCGGGAACCTGACAGGCAACAAAGAATGCATTTACCGAGATCCCGGGAGGTTGACCAAGAATAGCCACCGTATGAATGTAGCAGCAGCTGCCCGATAGGGCAGTCCATTCTCAGGTAGCCTCTTACACCAGACTGCATGCCCTTCTTTAATCTGAATTTCAAGGACTATTCTACCAACCTTGTAGATAGAGGCCGGTGGAAAAAAGACTACCCATTTTCTTCTTTGCCATTGGGCAGAAAATCCGTATTACTCAGCCAGTGGATAAAACCGGGTGGTTGATTGACCGGAAAGACGTCTTCGTGCATCAAGTCATTAATGATGGTTGCTGAGCGCCAGGCCGTGAGACTTAACTGCGGCTCAACAATGCCGTGACTGTGTAAACCGGCATTCACCGCATAAATCCGTCGGTCTTCCGGGCCATCCCAGGCCACTTTAAAACTTGGGGATAGCTTGAATCGATTTTGCTGATCCATCGTTAACTGTTCCCGAATCGGTTCCAGATACTCGGGCAGTGCATTCTGAAAGCCAGTACATAGAATAACCACGTCAGCGGCCAGCTGTTCATCGCATTCTGACAATGCATTGAATAAACGCAGATCATAAAAGCCTGTGGACGTTAAGGACATATCTGCTAACGTTCGGTCCGGCAGCAATTGCCAGCTCACATCACCGTTGCCAAGATAGGTTCGGTCATAAAGCTCCCGGTAGAGTTCCAGCAGATAGGCCGGGGTAATTCCATCACTTGCCAGCTTTTGATAATTGACGATGTTCTGTTTTTTATCACTGGGCAGTGACAGAAACTGGCCCACATAGCCCGGGGTGAAATACTCATTGGTAAAGGGACTTTCATCCAGGGGTTCAAAGCCCGCTCGCCGGGATACCCAGTTCACCTGAGCAACCTTTCCCCATTGGCCTCGCAGACAGTTCAGGAAGACTTCGGCCCCGGTCTGTCCGCCACCAATAACCGCCACCCGTTTATTGGCTAAATCTACATCCTGCGTCATCAGGCTACCGGCATGGAAGCAGTCCGGGCCGAGCCATCGCCGGGTACACTCCGGGGTATAGGGTGATTTGCCGGTGCCCAGACAGAGATTCCTGGCTTTAAAGGATTGATGGTCAGACTTCAGCACAAAGTGATGATCGGTAAAGCTGACTTCCCGAATTTCAGTATCAAACGTGACCGAACTCAGGTTATTTGCCACCCAGCTCAGGTATTCAACAAACTCTGTACGACTGATGACCATTTTTTCGGTGGAGAGAAATGAGTAAAAACGCCCTTTATTGACCAGAAATGAAATAAACGACCATGGGCTTGTTGGCTGAACAGCAGTAACCAGGTCTTTCAGACAGGAAGTTTGCATATGAGCCCCCGGAAGCATTAGGCCCGGATGCCAGCCAAAGGTTGCTTTTTTGTCAAAAAACCGGGTTGAAATGGTGGGTTGACTATCCAGCAGGGCGGCCAGGCTCAAATTGAATGGCCCGGCACCCAGTCCGGCCAGTTCCAGAATATCGGTTTCGCAATCCGTGATTTTTTGCAATCTCATCGTACTTCCCTGAATGTCGTTGCTAATGGGTTGTTAAGCGGTGTACCCAGTTCCGGCAGTGGACGTTCACTGGCGTCACCATAACCCTGTTTGAATCGGACTCTGTTCAGGCAAACACGGGCCATTTCCGGTTGGAACAGGTCAAACAGTTTAAAGCGCCCGTTCAGTTCCGGATGTGCTTTCATATACAACTGCAGTTGTTTACCAAGGAGTCCGTAAAAGTCCACCTCAGAAAATCCTTTTTCCGCCAGGCCTTTTTCTGCCAGGCAAGCGGAAATAAAGCGCAGAACGCTGACAAAGTGCCCAGTCTGCAAGTCATGAATAAGGTATTCAGCGGGCAGTCTCGTAGTCACTGAGCGGGCATAGTCACTCAGGCTTTCCAGCTCAGGAAAGTCCTGATCAATAAGGCGCAAGTCCCCCTGAAAATCTTTAAGAGCAACACGGACAGGCTGATGATGCTCAAGAACCACCGTGACATTCTGGCCATGGGCCACCAGGCCAACACCGTATTTACAGAGCAAATGGTAGAGTGGGATGACCACCGAATTGAACAGTCGGGTCAACCATTGTCTGGCTGACAGCCCTGAACGGCGAATGTACTCATGGATGAGCGGTTCATTGAAACCATCCCGTTGAAACAGGGTGGAGATCAGGACAGCACGTTCAGATGTCTTGATTTTGTCGTGTACACTCTGTCGCCAGATGCAGCCCAGCATCTCATGATAACGATAGGGAGCATCCTCAACCTGGGTAAATATCGGGTTGGGGTAGAAGGCACCTGCGGGCTCTTCAAGGATGATGACGCCCCGGTTTGCCAGCGTTGGGTCAGTATTCACAATATTGGCCAGCCACCTGGATATCATCGGCCCGGCCTTGATGTAGTGACCGGGAATACCCCGATAGCAGGAGGTGTTTAAAATCGAGAGCGGCAGCTTAATGTTCAACTGTTTGGGTCTCTGCCGGTTTGATAGCGTACGCAGAGACTGTTGCGGCAACATCGGGTCACCAAAAGCCCCCAGATGAACGATACGATCCGCAGCAATCTCGCCAGCAAATAAATTCACCAGCTTGTTTTGCCATTGCCATGGGTGAACCGGCAGCAGGAAATACTCGTCTGCTGTTAAATTCATTCCATGAAAGACGTCTAAAAGCTTAGCCTGAGCCTGCGTATCAAGCACTGCAGACAATAATGCCTGCTCAGAAAGGTCATCTATTTTGGATAGCTGACAATGCTCTCGGCTGACGGCCAGCCATTCCAGTTGAATCTCCGGCAGAAATTCGGTGGCATAGGCCTCATAGTCATTGCCCCCCCAACCGATACGGCCTTTGCTGACGGTCACTTTCGGGTGACCATCCAGATAACATTGGAGTTCATCATCGGTCAGGTCAATCAACTCAGCGGCAGTTTTTTGATGGTAGTTCTGCTGTACCCGAACTTCGGCCATCAGGGTGTTGGCCAGCTCTTCCAGAAAATTTGCCAATATTACCGACGTGAGATGAAGCTCTGTCCGGGCATCAATAAATAACTGACTGACATCCGAAAATGACGAGCACTGACCATCAGATCCGGTACGAATAATGGAGGCCGGGTCAATGATCAATTGATCCCAGACGGTTCGCCAGGCTGCAAACTGATAGCGGGTGCCACTTTGCAGCTCCAGGGTGAAATCACCGTTATCAAGCTCCAGTGGTGAAATTGCTTCTTCCCAGCTCAGTTCACTGAGACTTTTTGCCAGCAAACGTTGATTAGCCTGTAACCAGAAAGAGGAGGGTTTGGTCTTCAGTGGACTCTTCAGTAGACTCTTTAGTAGAGACTGTGTGACCGCCTGATTCATAGCTGTACCTCCCTGAAAAACGTACGTCGATAACCGTTTACCAGGGCTGCCCGTTTATGGGGGAAATCAAATGTTTTGACAAACGACCAACCGGCAGGTGCCAGTAACTTCAATAAACGCCGATTGTCGGCCCTTGGCTCACCAACCAATCGGCCGGTTCTCGGATCGTCCAGATAGAGGAAGTGGGTTATGGATTTGGTCCAGCTGTTGGAAAACCGTTTTCCCAAGAAGTCCGGGTTTCCCACCAGCAGATGAAAACCACGGTCCCATGGCTGGCAGTCATAATAGGGAGCAATGCGATCTTCCATCGCCCAGTAAAGCTCAAAGTAACCAAAAGGTTCACCGTTAATGCTGCCTACCAGGGGCCAGGTTTTTCTGTCTTTGAGCAGCGTTTGCAGGTAGTTGCGCAGCTCTTCCCTGCTCTTTGCCAGTTCCCAGAACTCAGCAACTCGCGGCTGATTCATCCACTGATGAAAAGTGGCCAGGTCTTCCTCCGGATCAATGGAGCGGAACGAAATAGTGAGATCATTCTGATAATCATAACGCTGATAAACGACACCGGAAGGTTGTAACGGTCGCAGCGGGTGGGAAATGCCATTGCTGTTTTCCGTCCAGATTTCTGGTGTCAGTACATTGTTGTTTTGCCAATGCCAAAGCGTACGATTCTGGTAAAAGCCGGTTCTGACGTTGATGCTCTCCCCGGAGGTTTGATCAATATCATGTAGCCATGACCCTGACTCCAGCTGTTCAGATATCAGGGGAGACAAGTGAATTTGTTCCAGCGTTGGATGGTTTGCATACAGATAATCCAGGCCTGCCGCCATAAGATGATCGGGAATCCTGTCCTGCAGGTCGGAGCTATTGGCCGGAGAAATAACCAGCCTGTCGGTGCCAGAGATGCTCAAATGCAGTGAAGTGGTAGCATCATTGATCAACAGTGTGTTGGTGCTGAGAGGCTTCAGTGTTATCTCCGGATGCAGAATACCCGGCAGTGTTTTTCCCGGAAGTTTCATTGTTGTTGTCATTGCTGTCCCTGTTTACGGATTTTTGGCGATTAAGGTAGAAGTTCGTCCTGTGACAACCCGACGAGTGGGTTAGCTAGCGGGTGATACACTGCCAGAGGATTTTCCAGGGTGTTCTCATTCATATCGCAGTAAGAGCAATAAAAGTTGCCCTTTGACCAGAGTTCAGGACTGTTGAGAATGTAGTCCAGACAACCTGTATCTCTGGGATCAGACGCTCTGAGTTTCATCAGAAACTCTCTAAGGGCCACCAGCAGTGAAGATTCTGAAGTGACTTGCCCGGCCCCAAGGGCACTGATGACACTAAAGGTGGAATTGATGATCAGATAATAGGTAAACAACCAGTTGCCCAGTTCACCATCCACATGATGCTCCTGCTGCCTGGTTTCTGCTGAGATCGTCTCCGCCAGAAGTTCACGGGCGGTATGGCTGTAGCCCGTTCCCTGGCAATCACGGAAATAGACTTTCCGGGGATAACCCTGTTTCAGAGTGATCAACAGGTTCTGCTGATGGGCACCAAATAAAAGACCAAAGTCTGACTGTCCAATCATCAGCGGTTCTACGACTGTTGACAGGTATTGGTTAAACCAGCGAACAGCTATTTTTTCTGGTGGAAGCTGCTCTTTGTCAGCCAGTTTCCGGATCAGTGAAACCAGCCTTGATGCACCGTCAGGATTATCCTGGGTCAGGCTGGCCAGTAACTCGGTTGACCTCAATGTTTGAACGTTATTGAATGGATTTTCCCGCAGAACCATCATGGTCTCTGGCAATATCTGTCCATCCGGTCCCCTGATCGCCCCATGGGCAGGCTCGGTGATCACCTCAAAGTCCGGGTAGCGCTGCTTCATTTCCGTGCCAATGGACGTATGATATTTCACCTGATGGATCTCTTTGCCGCGAATCACCTCTTTAGGTAACAGGTGGCGCACAGAGTTGGTCAGTTTTACGCTGAGTGAATACTTCAACATGAAAGACGCGTGGCTGGCATGCAGGGAACGCACGGATGATGTTGCTCTCCAGTCACTGCCCTTTAATCCATAATCAACCAGTTTTTTTTCCTGAATCAACTGACGTATATAGTTACTTTTCAGCCACTGTTCAGCCTGCCATGGATGGGCAGGCAAGAGCGTTTGATGCTCCGGGGTTCCATGGAGTAATGCAGCTGGAAAGTTCTGGTCTTCTTCTGCCAGTTGTCTGGTCAGTTCACTGAACGACAGTGTATGAACACTGTCGGCATCGAGCAGGTCGGAGTCTATGGCAAACCAATGTAGCTTGAAGCTGCTACCAAACTCAGGCATATACCGGGCGGCATCATCCCGACTGAATTGATCATAACTTTTCGGGCAGGGATGGACAGAGTGCCCTGCCAGCAGTGACTGTTCTGAAGTCTGAAAATCCCCGGGAGCATTAAAAATAGCGTCTAATGATGGCTGACGGACTCTCAGATTGGTTTCAATATTGTTAACACTGTGATGAACCCGTTCCAGGAAGTTTCTCCGGCTCTGTGGATCGCTCTGCCAGAGAATATCCCCACTGACCAGCAACTGAACGGCCTCTATAAAAGTGATGGGAGTAGCCGTTGCTTTTGCCGGGCTCGATAAAATGACTGGCATTAAAAACTGGTGACGCCCGGTTATTGAAAAGTGACTGATACATACCAATAGCGATACATCATGAACAGGGATATTGATCACATGGTCAATGTTCTTCCCGATGGCAGAGTTCAATTGTGATCGATAACGCTCTATCACTTTAAACTCATTAACTTTATGTAATGTCCAGCCTTGCCATTCTCGCAGGAGCGCATTAAAAAAACAGTTAGCGCTCAGCACTTCAGCCTGGTTTCTGACAATAGCCGCATCACTTCGCCGTTGAGCATCCACGCTATCGGGGGATATGCCGGACATTATTTTATCAGCCGACGATTTCAGTATTGAATCTGAGGACATCATTATTATTTCAGTTTTTATGGTTCAACGAATTACGCTCTCATCAACAACGTTGTTGAGAGTTAGTTATTAAAAGTTTTAATAGGGGTTGGTCATCAATTCTTAACTTATTCACCAACCCATTTTCCTTTTCAACGGTCTGTTATTTTCACTTTTTAAAATCGATCCCGTTCTGGATTGGGTTGTCATCCTATATGATAACAATTATCATTTGCAACAAATTGAATAATAAATGTGCAGCATTGAGAATTGAACATGCCGGAAAATGCGTTATATCACGTTTCAACAGACACCCATTCCGGGCAGCGCTCTTTCGGACAACGCTCTTTCGGACAAAACCCTGCCCGGAATAACTTCTGTCGTTTGATCGCGGTATTCCTGCTGGGAACTGGCCAGACAACACTGCTGATCAGCCTGCCAGCCATTCTGGAAGAGACCGGAATTGGCTATGGTGTGCTCAGCACCATGGTTGCTCTCGGTACAGGATTGTTTATCGTATCGGCCCCCATCTGGGGACGGATATCAGACAGATATGGTCGTATACCTGTAATCATCTCGGGTACTGCCGGCATAGCCCTGAGCTTTTTGATGCTGACCCTGTCTATTCAGGGAGTAGTGTCTGACGTGCTGAATCAACAGCAGGCAATTTTCTTAATGTTCTCTGCCCGCATCGTCTATGGGCTGCTTGCATCTGGCTTGTACCCGGCAGTTCAGGCATGGGTAATTGACGACAGTAGTCCGTCAAATCGAGCCAGAATGCTCAGCCGCATCACCGCCAGTATTAATGTAGGTCGGCTATCAGGCCCCCTGGTGCCAGCCATATTCATCAGCTGGGGAAGTGCTTTTCCCATCGGTGTCGTATCGCTGCTGGCTATGGTTCTCTTCATTCTGCTAGTCATTTTACCCGTTGTATCAGTCAGGCATGACAAGATGTCAGCAGCCAGTAATGGCAATGTGCGCTTATTGGGATTAATGACAGAGACCTGGCCGTTGCTGTTACTGGCGTGCTCAGTCACTACGTTGTTTGGGTTTCTGCAATACCTGGCCGGTCCCCGACTTCATCTTATTGTTCATGACGGAGTCACCACCACCCGATTACTGTCAATCCTGATGATGCTGGCAGCACTGTCGACCATTATTGCCCATCTGGTCGCTGCCCGGTGGGTTCAGCGAAATCTGGTCATGGCATTGAAGTGTGGGAGTGTGTTGTTGCTGATCGGCAGTATGTTCATGGTGACCGGTGAGCGCCTGTTCTGGCTGGCCAGCGGACTGACCATCAGCGCCGCTTCGGTTGCTTTATTAACCCCCGCCTATACGGCATTGGCATCTGCTCAGGCCAGCAGTCAGCAGGGTGCTCTTACCGGCATGCTCACTATGATTCATACCATTGGCTATACGCTGGGTGCTTTGCTGGCCGGCACGATGAACAGTAATGGCTGGCAGCAGGAGTTGGTCGGGGTGCTGGTTGCCAGCATATCACTGATGATCACTTTTTTATGGGTTGATCATAAACACGGGAAGTCATTATGTCTGCGATTCAAATGATGGGTTGGCCAATGGTTACCATCCGCTTTAATGCTCCGGCAACGGATCAGGATGCACAGGATTGGTTACATGAGTTATCCGGGCTTCTGGACAGAAAAGAGCCCTTCAGCATGGTAATACATGCGCAGCCTGACAGTGAATTTTCACCCGTAGCCCGTAAATTGCTTGGGCTCTGGTTTAAGGAGAAGCGAGAGTTGCTGGGTTTATATTGTTCCGGTGTCGCCAGGCTGGTTGGCTCGGAACAAGAGGGCGACCGTGTGGTCAGTAAAAACATGCAAAATGCCATGCCGTTTCCCATGAAGGCGTCCCTGGATTGGAGTGAAGCAAGGGATTGGGCAATGGCTCGAATACAGGATAACAAGAAAATTACTTGAAGGATCAAATGATAATCAATATCATTCGCAACCATCTCAAAACAACTGATCAATAAACCAGCAGAAAACGGATCAGCCTGAGACAAACGAAACAGTTCATCAAAAAAGAAAAATGGATGTCTAATCATACACTCTGCCTTAATCAGGCAAGTTACCGTGTTAATGGCAAGCAGGTGATCAAGCCGATCAGCCTTGAGTTGGCTCCCGGCAGAATAACCGCCATTCTCGGACCTAATGGTTCGGGCAAAAGCACGCTGTTAAAGATGCTTTCCGGTTTGATCACGCCCGATAGCGGAGCAGCGTTACACGCTGGAAAACCGCTGGTGCAATGGCACAGAAAAGCACTGGCCCGGAAGCTGGCACTGTTACCTCAGCACTCACCCGTGCCCCTGGGAATGTCAGTTTCTGAACTGGTCGCCTGTGGCCGTTACCCCCATGCAGGCCCCTTTGGCCGGATGAAAGCCAGTGATCACCGGGCAATCAACACAGCGCTGGCTCGGGTAGATATGGTGGACTTCGCCAAGGAACGGGTCGATCACCTGTCCGGGGGAGAAATGCAGCGGGTATGGCTGGCAATGGTACTGGCCCAGGAGACCGGAATTTTATTGCTGGATGAGCCCACCTCATGGCTTGATATTGCCCATCAACTCCAGCTGCTCGATATCGTCCGGACGTTGAACCTTGAGCAAAATACGACAGTCGTCTGGGTTCTTCACGACCTTAATCAGGCGCTGCAATTCAGCGATGATGTGGTGTTGATGAACCAGGGAGAGCTGGTACGACAGGGCAGGGCGGACCGGGTAATCGACACGGACGTTATTGCTGATGTGTTTGGTGTTAAAACCACCAGAGTTCAGCCAGAAGGTTATGATCACCACCTGTTTTTGCCATCAGCGAACAGTTCACCAGAGCCGTTGCCGAGTGTATCAGACAAGGAAGTTGCCTGAATGTCAGTATCTTTCAATGCCAGGCTGCACGCTGCTTTTACCTTATTGTTGCTACTCGCCACTGCGGCTCAGTCAGCCGGGGCATCATCTTTCGATTCCGGCGAAAAAAGATACGATAAGATTGCCGCCCTTAATTGGACCCAGGCGGAAATGTTGCTGACCCTGGGCATTACACCTGCGGGGGTCACGTCAATCAAAGGGTATAAGGAGTGGCAATCCAATAGTCCGATAATGCCAGACGGGGTTCAGGAGCTGGGCTTAAGATCCGAACCATCACTTGAGGCCATTGCTGTGCTCAAGCCGGATTTAATACTGGGCTACCAATGGCGACACAATCGAATTATTGCAGAGCTGGAAGCCATTGCTCCCACGGTGCTGTTTACCCAGTATCCCACAACAGACAACCCTTCAAACTACTACCACAGGATGCAGAGTGTCTTTCGCTCTGTCGCCCGGCTGACCGATCAAACGACTCTGGCGGAGGAAAAGCTACGGGAAATGGAACAGTTAATGGACTTGGCACGACGTCGTATCCAGCAAGCCGGTATGGCCGGACAGCCAGTGGTCGTTGGTAAATTTGTGGGAATGGGGCTTGGGCTCAGGGTCTATGCCGATGCGTCCATGGCGGGGGCCATCGTTAATGAGCTGGGTCTGGTGAATAGCTGGCACAGCGCTCTGCCAGGGCGGGACTTTACCCATGTTGACCTGTTAAAGCTGACCACCATTGGTGATGCCAGCCTGCTTATTATCGGTAGTCAGCCTGATGACCTTCCGGTCATGACCCGTTCTCCGGTATGGCAGGCTATCCCGGCGGTCAGGGAAGGGCGGGTTCACTATTTGCCAGCACTGTGGTCCTTCGGAGGACCGTTGTCCGCAACCCGCATGGCAACGGCAATCGTGTCACAACTGGCACCGGAGGCATGATGAATTACTCCGTACCCTTTAAAGCAACCAGCGTCTTCCTGTCGGTATTTCTGCTGTATGTGGTGGCCGTGGCAATATCATTAATGACCGGCCCATCAGGCATTGACGCCAGTTTGCTGGTCGATATGCCATTTTTTCCATCGTCAGTACCGGGCGGAAGTATCCGCGAGCATCAGCCCCTCAATGCAACCATTGTTACCTGGTTGTTACTGCCCAGAACCCTGATGGCTTTACTCTGTGGTGCAGCCCTGGGCGCGGCCGGAGTACTGATTCAGGGCGCAACCAGGAATCCCTTTGCCAGCCCTGCAACCCTGGGCGTTAATGCCGGGGCCATGGTTGCGATTGTGATGGGATCGGTATTGCTGCCGGATATTACCGGGCAATACCCGGTCGTGGTGGCATTTACCGGCGCAATAATCACCACATTACTGGTCTTCCGTCTGGCCAGTGCCATCAGCAATTCACCGGTTAACCTGGTGCTGGTGGGGATGGCAATCACCCTCTCTTTTGGTGCTATCAGTGCTGGCATGCTGATGTTTTTCGAAAACCGTCTGGATGGGTTGTATACCTGGGGGGCCGGTAATCTCTCCCAGTTCGATTTTCAGGCGGTTCAGCACAGCTGGCCAATAATCCTGCTGTTCACCCTTATCGCGTTATTCTTTGCCCGGCAACTTGACCTGATTACCCTGGGGGCAGAACAGGCCCAAACCCTTGGGGTAAATGTACGACATACCGTTGGCTTTTCGTTGCTGATTGCCGTGATCCTGTCTTCTACCGTTGTCAGTCAGGTAGGGATGATCAGTTTTGTTGGCCTGATCGCACCTCATATTGCCCGGGGCCTGGGCTGTCAGCCGGTATGGTCGCGACTGCTGCTGGCTTCGGTGGTGGGGGCATTGTTGCTGCTCAGTGCTGATATCGCCGCACGATTGATCCCGATAATGGTCTCGGACTCCCATTACAGCTTTCCCGCTGGCGTCATGACCACCATTGTTGGAGCCCCGTTTATGATTTTTCTACTGACGCGGAGAAACCGGGTCGGTGCACTGGGGACAACGCCGGGAGAAACAGGTATACGCGCACTGTTCTCTATGAATCCGAACCGCACTCTGGCAGTTCTGTCCTTACTGTGTCTGATATTGATGGGATTGAGCCTGTTCAGCCAGATAGAGATGACGTTTATGCATCTGCGCTGGCCCAGGGTCATGAGCGCTGCGTTTGCGGGTGCGGCACTTGGGGTTTCCGGTCTCGTGTTACAAACATTAACCCGAAACCCACTGACCAGCCCGGACGTATCGGGATTAACGACAACCGCTGTTTTATTTATTGTTCTGGGTGCCGTCCTCTACCCGGGAATAGACAGTTTTGGTTTAATGCTGTTAGCCATATCCGGCAGTGGTATTGCGTTGATCCTGTTGCTGACCCTGAGCCGTCTGACCGGTTTCAATCCACTATTATTTGCCCTGGGCGGTCTGTGCCTTTCGGCGGTTGCCACCACCCTGATCAGTATGGTGCTGGTTCTGGGCAGCAACCAGTCCAGTGAAGTGCTGATCTGGCTGTCCGGCAGCACCTATGCCGTGACGGATGAACGCACCTATCCCCTGTTTTCAGCCGTTATCATCCTGCTTCCCATTTTGTGGATGATGTGGCGCAGGCTCGATATTCTTCAGCTTGGTGCTTATCTGCCCACACTGCTCGGTATTCGTGTATCCGTAACCATTGCGCTGCTGCTGGTAATCGTCGCGTTGCTCAGTGCTTTCAGTGTGGCTGCCGTAGGCGGGGTGTCCTTTGTCGGACTGATGGCTCCCCATATCTGCAGAGTGACCGGTATGTCCAGTCACCGCCATCTTATTCCTGCCGCGGCCATTACCGGGGCATTGTTACTGGTCAGCAGTGACTGGTTATCACGAACCGTTATCGCTCCCTTTGAAATACCCTCAGGCCTTCTGGTTTCCGGTGCCGGTGGTATTTACTTCATTCTTCTGCTGCTCAGCGGAAAATACATCAAGCGTCGTTAATTTAATAAAAGAAGTAAAGAGGCCTGCAGGAAGCAGGTCCTGCATAACTATAAGGATTTAATAAGAATGACAATCATTACTCATGGAAAAGTTGAAAAATGAAGAGTAAAAAAATACCTTTGCCACTCATGGCGGCGATTTCTCTGGTTACCGCCGCTCAGGCGACAGCAGCTTCAGAGACAGCGGTGACCACCCTGGACCAGATAGTGGTTACCGCCTCCCGTTCAGAATCCAGCGTTTCCAATATTTCTGGTACGGTTCAGGTAATCGGCCAGCAGGAGATTATTCAGCAGTCCCAGCCGGGACAGAAGCTGGCGGATGTTCTTGAACAGGTGATTCCAGGGTTTGGACCCAGCACGCAAACGGTGACAGACAGAACCCAAAGCCTCCGCGGCCGGAAAGTATTGGTCCTGATCGATGGCATTGCTCAAACGGAGAACCGTCAGATCAGCCGACAACTGAACTCTATCCGGCCAGAAAATATTGAACGTATCGAGATTATCTCCGGTGCCAGTGCAATTTATGGTGCTGGCGCTACTGGCGGGATTATCAATGTCATTACCCGTAAGCCTGAAACCGATGAGTTGCAGTTTGCTTCGGAAGCAGGATTCAAAGTATCCGGTGATGAACTGACCAACTGGACACTTAACCAGAATATCAGTGGCCGCTCCGGTGCCTTTGACTACCTGCTCAGTGGCACCTATGAAAGTCGTGGCGGTATTTTTGATGCAGACGGTAACCGGGTTAACCCTGATCCATCCCAGGTCAGCCGCATGGATACCGATAGCAAAGATGCGCTGATTAAACTTGGGTATGACCTGACCGACCAGCAGCGACTGGAGGCAACGCTGCAATTCTTTGATGACCAGATGGATTCTGATTTTGCACCCGATATTTCATCCGTACCTGGTGGCAATATTGCCGACTCACCCGCAGCCCTGAAAGGACTTGAGCTGGAAAAACAGCCTTACAGTCAGCGACAGTCTATTGACCTTGTTTATAAAGACGACGATTTTCTGGGCAATAACCTTCAGGCACAGACCTACTATCGTGGGCGTGAAGCCCGATTCTTTCCCTATCCCAACGTCATTCGAGGAGTAGGTACATTTATAAACCAATCGACGTCTACCGCTGAGGTTTTTGGAGTAAAACTGAACCTTGACCGTTCGCTGAATAATCAGCTCAAGCTTTCCTACGGCCTTGATTATGATGTGGACGATGGCGAGCAAAGAGGGCAGCTGCATGATTTAGCAAAATATATAGCCAGTGGTGGCAGAGTTATTGAGCCCACAGGCCCAGAGTATGAATATGGTCCTGATGTTGAAACCAAAACCCTTGGGCTTTATTTGCAAACCTCCTATGATTTAACCTCACAGCTGACGCTGAATGGCGGTATCAGGTATGAGCGTGCAAGGCTGGATATCAGTGATCATATGCCTCTCGCTGAAACTTGGATTGCACAACAATTAGGGATAACAAAAACTCCACTGGAAGGTGCCGTTAGAAAATACGACGATACGCTGTTTAATCTTGGCTTCGTCTTCCATCTGAATCAAAGTAATGAGCTGTTCGCTAATTACTCACAGGGTTTTGATGTACCCGATGCGTCGAGAATTCTGCGTGATACGGTCTCCCCGGTTAGTCGTCTTCCTAATAGCCTGCCGCTCCCGCGAACCAATATTTCTGAAGCAAACCTCGATGCCATCAAGACGGATAGTTTCGAGCTTGGATGGCGGGGCAGCTTTGACAATATCTTTGCCAATGTCTCCGTCTTCTACAACGAATCGGACAAAACCATTGCCTTTAATGAAGACTACAATGTAGACCTGCTGGATCAAAAAAGAAAAGTCTACGGCATTGAGGGCGCTATTGAATATTTCCTGAATGATTACTGGTACCTCGGGGGTACTTACGCCTTTAATGAAGGACGCAGCTATTACCAGGAAATAGGGGAGTGGCTGGATCTGCAAGCGGCGGATGTCTCACCGGAGAAATTTACAACGTTTGTCGCTTATGATCAGGGAGATCTTAATGTCCGCCTGCAATCCATGACCTTCCTGGATTATGACAAGGGGAAAAGTTACAGCTCTTCCAGCCAGACGGTGACAGACCTTAAAATTGATGGATACACAACCGTTGACCTTCTGGTTTCCTACGACCTTCCCATGGGCACCCTTAAAGCAGGAATAACCAACCTGTTGAAAAAGGACTACGAGACCGTATACAGCCAGTGGGCCAGGACAACCTATAGCGGTATCAGTGCACACAAGGCTGAAGGTCGAGCCTATAACCTGAGCTACCGGGTCGAGTACTGATAAGGCATCAAGAGCCTGTTGACATTTCGTTGCGGGCTCAGTTTGTCAGGTTGCTGATATACGACAGCTTGTTTTTACATTATCAATCAACGAATTCTCTTCTTTTTCGTGGGAGGTGAGCAGGAATCCAGCCGCCCATCGGTCTTGGCTGAGTTCAACCGGTTGTGTTTTCCATGGGGTGTCACCCTCCGTCGCTTCTCTTCGGGTTTGTTCAGACGCCACACCCTTATGGTCCCGTCAAGAGAACAGGAAGCCAGCCCCCCATCAGGCAATGCCGTGACGGATTTCACACATGCGGTATGCCCCTTCAGTATTGCCACGCATTGCTGACCGTCTGGCTTGCTCAGATCCCACACTCTTACGCTCAGATCACCAGGACCCGAGCAGGAAGCCAGACGCCCATCGGGCAATTGCGTGACTGACAACACTATGCCGGTATGCCCATTCAGCGTCGCCACGCATTGCTGGCCGTCGGGCTTGCCCAGATCCCACACCTTTACGGTATTGTCAAAAGATGAACAGGAGGCTAGCCGCCCATCGGCCAATACCGTGACTGACACCACCCAGCCAGAATGCCCTATCAACGTCGCTACGCATTGCTGACCGTCGAGCTTGCCCAGATCCCACACCTTTACGGTCCCGTCATGAGCGCAGGAAGCCAGCCGCCCACCGGGCAATACCGTGACTGACTCCACCCAGCCGGTATGCCCATACAGCGTCGCCACGCATCGCTGGCTGTCGGGCTTGCCCAAATCCCAGACCTTTATGGTTTTATCAACAGAGCAGGAAGCCAGCCGCCCATCAGGCAATACCGTGACTAACTGCACCCATTCGTTATGCCCATACAGCGTCGCCACACATTGCTCGCCGTCTGGCTTGCTTAGATCCCACACCTTTACAGTCCCGTCATCAGAACAGGAAGCCAGCCGTCCATCAGGCAATAACGTGACTGAGTTCACCCTTTGAGTATGCCCAATTAGCGTCACCACGCATTTGCGCCGACCTGACCTGCCCAGATCCCACAACTTCACGGCCCGGTCATCAGCACCGGAAGCCAGCAAACCATTGGCCAATGCCGTAACTGAGTTCACACTCCTGTTATGCCCTCTCAGAACGGCCACACAGGCTCTCCAGGCTTTGCTTCCCAGATCAGCAAAGTATTGATTGCTGACGAATCGGTAATAGGCAAGCCGTAATAAACGGTCATGAATTTTATTGCCTGGAACAGCGGGTATATGCCTGTTTCCAATTATTTTTCTATAGCCTTCAAAGGCAGAGCCATAATATTGAATGGCCAGTTTTTTCAGTTTTTCTTCTGTGTTGAACAGTGTCATTAAACGCTTATTTGTTAAAGCCAGGCTTCTAACATCAACGAAAGACAGGTCGTTAGAAATTTTAACCAGGAGTTCATTTGGCAATACCATTAAAGAAGACACCTGTTCTGGATGAACAACCGAAATCCCCGCAGTGGTTTTTTCCCCTGTCTGGTTGCCCGATGGATATGTTTCCCGGGGATAATGAGGGGAAGAACCGTTAGCACTATCAGCGATATTATTAGCCATGCAGTCTCTGACCAGTGAATAGCTCTAAAGTTCTTTTCCCGGAAATATAATAATCAGTCTGCGTGAATTCAGGTTATATCACTCCGCCCTGATAAAGAGTAAAGCCCTATTCACCTCCTGACCCGACTATAAAAAATTCGTTAATTAATAAATGAATTAATGAGTGCATGAATCTGCTCCTGAAGACAGAAGAATAAGGGCTCGAGGCAGGCCATTGCGTGGCAACTTTCATTAAGATACCACTGCTATTTTTTACATCATTAAACGATTTTTCTTCTTTGTATGAGGAGGAACAAGGAGCCAGCCATCCATGACTTTGTTCATCCTGCCGATGTGCACATTCTACGCCGCCACGCATGGCTACCCTATTACATGGTTTCAATGAGTTTGACGTGTACAATCTCCGTTCACCCTGAGCGGAGTCGAAGGGTGCTTGGCACGATCTATCAGAGACCGGAGTTTCCGCCTTTAGGCCCTATGGGTCCTTCGACAGGCTTGGGACGAACGGTGTGCGGAGGCACGACAACCCGTCAAACTCATTGAAACCATGTACTACCCGTTGGACTCTCTCAGATCCCATACCTTTACGGTATTGTCAGCAGAGCAGGAAGCCAGCCGCTCACCGGGCAATGACGTAACAAAGACCACCCAGTCGGTATGTCCATGCAGCGTCGCCACGCACGGCTCTCCGTCGGGCAAGCTCAGATCCCATACCCTTACGGTATTGTCAAAAGAGCAGGAAGCCAGCCGCCCATCGGGCAATAACGTGACTGAGTCCACCACACCGTTATGCTCACGCAGCGTCGCCACGCAGGGTTGCCCGTAAAGATTGCTCAGATCCCATACCTTGACGGTCTGGTCAGAAGAGCAGGAAACCAGCTGCTTACCGGCCAGTGGCGCGACTGAATTCACCCTGTTAGTATGCCCATTCAACGTTGCCACGCATGGAGGCCCCCGGAAATTGCTCAGATCCCACACTTTTACGGTATTGTCCTCAGAGGAGGAAACCAGCAGCCCATCAGGCAATTGCGTCACTGAATATACCCATGACTTATGACTTTCCAGCGTCGCCACGCATTGTTGCCCGTCGGGCTTGTTCAGATCCCAGATCTTTACGCTCCTGTCAGTAGCACAGGAAGCCAATCGCCCATCGGCCAGTGTCGTGATTGATTTCACCCTGCCAGTATGCCCATTCAGCGTCGCCACGCATTGCAGCCCGTCGGGCTGGTTCAGATCCCACACCTTCAGGGTCTTGTCATCAGAGCAGGAAACCAGCCGACCGTCGTGCAATGTCGTGACTGAGTTCACCCTGTCACTATGTCCATTGAGTGTCACCACGCATTGCTGCCCGTCGGGCTGGTTCAGATCCCACAGCTTCAGGGTCTTGTCAAAAGAGCAGGAAACCAGCCGCCCATCGGCCAATGCCGTGACTGAGCTCACCCTGTCAGTGTGCCCCTTAAGTGTCGCCACGCAGGTTTTTTGGGTATTAATTCCCAGAGACTTCAGGTATTTATTACTTGTGTTTCGATGATCAGCAAGCCGTAGGCAGGAAGCCGGTCGTTGATCGGCCAATGCGGTGCATGAGTTCATTTCGACGGTATACCTTTTCGACGCCACCCAGGCTTGCCAGGTATTATTTTCCAGAGAAGCCAGGTATTGATTGCTTAAGCATCGATGATAAGCAAGCCGTAATACCGGGTCATAAATTTCATTGTTCGGAACAGCAGGTATATGTATATCCCTGTCTTCAATCAGGTTTCTATAGGCTTCAAGGTCAGAGCCATAATATTGAAGGGCCAGTTTTTTCAGTTTTTCTTCTGTGTTGAAAAGTGTAATCAAACGCTTGCTGGTTGTAGCCAGGTGGCTAACATCAACGAAAGACAGGTAGTCGGAAATTTTAATCAGGAGCTCATTTGGCAATGCCAGTAAAGGCGACACCTGTTCCGGAGGAACAACCGAAACCCCCTTCGTAGTTTTTTCTATTGACTGGTTATCAGACGGGTTGCTTCCCTGATAGTGGTTAGGTGGAATATTATCAATATTAGCGATATTTCTTTTCACACCATTTCTGACCGGTGAACAGTTCTAAAGTTCTTTCTCGAAATGCAAAAATCAGCAGCCTGAATTCAGGTAATATCACTGGGCCCTGATAAAAAGTAAATCTCTATCCACTTCCCTACCCGACGATAAAAACGTCGTTAACTCAATAAATAAATGAATTAGTGAATGCAGGAATCCGGTCCCGAAAGCATGATCAGGACTCAAGGCAGGCCATTGCGCGGCAACTTTCACTTCAGATACCACCGGTAATTTTTACATCATTAAACGATTTTTCTTCTTTTTCGCGGGGGGGAGCAGGAAGTCGGCTGCCCATTCAGCGTTACCATGCATTGCAGCTCGTCTGGTTTGCCCAGGTCCCACAACTTTATGGTCTCGTCAAGAGAGCAGGAAGCCAGTCGCCCACCGGGCAATGGCGTAACAAAGAACACGTCTTTGCTATGCTCTTTCAGTGTCGCCACACATTGCTGGCCGTTGGGCTTGCTCAGATCCCACACCTTAATAGTCTGATCATCACCACAGGAAGCCAGCCGTCCATCGGGCAATAGCGCAATTGACTTCACCCAATCGGTATGCCCATTCAGCGTCACCACACATTCCTGGCCGTTGGGCTTGCTCAGGTCCCTCACCTTAATAGGCCCCTCATGAGAACAGAAAGCCAGCCGCCCATCGGGCAATGGCGTGATTATGAACATCCAGCGGAGCGCATTCAGCGTTGCCACACATGCCTCACCGGCGGGCTTGCCCAGGTCCCACAACTTAATGGTCTCGTCAAGAGAGCAGGAAGCCAGCCGCCCATCGGGCAATGTCGTAACACAGGTTACCCAATCGGTATGCCCATTCAGCGTCGTCACACATTCCTGGCCGTTGGGTTTGCTCAGGTCCCACACCTTAATAGTCCCATCATGAGAACAGGAAACCAGTCGCCCATCGGGCAATTGCGTAACTGAATCTACCTCCCTGGTATGCCCGTTGAGCGTCGCCACGCATTGCTGGTCGTCGGGTTTGCTCAGATCCCACACCTTTACGGTTGTGTCTTCAGAGCAGGAAGCCAGCCGCCCATCGGCCAATGCTATGACAGAGCTCAGCAGGGAGGTATGCCCATGGAGCGTCATGACGCATTGCTGCCCGTGGGGCTTGCCTGGATCCCATACCTTTATGGTCTGGCCAGCACAGGAAGCCAACCGCCCATCAGACAATAACGTGACTGAGATCACCCCGGAGGTATGCCCATTCAGCGTCGCCACGGAGGTTTGCAGGGTATTACTTTCCAGAGAAGCCAGGTATTTATTGCTTACGTATCGATGATAAGCAAGCCGTAATAAAGGGTCATAAATTTCATTGCCCGGAACAGCAGGTATATCCCTGTTTTCAATCATTTTTCTATAGGCATCAGAGGCAGAGCCATAATATTGAGCGGCCAGTTTTTTCAGTTTTTCTGCTGTGTTGAAAAGTGTAATTAAACGCTTGCTGGTTGTAGCCAGGTGGCTAACATCAACGAAAGACAGGTAGTCAGAAATTTTAATCAGGAGCTCATTTGGCAATGCCAGTAAAGGCGACACCTGTTCCGGAGGAACAACCGAAACCCCCTCTGTCGTTGTTTCTCCTGCCTGGTTACCAGACGGGCTTGTTGCCTGGCAGTGGTCAGGGTACATGGTATCAATATCAGCGATATTTCTTTTCACATCCTCTGACCGGTAAACAGTTTAAAATTCTTTCCTGCAAAGACAATAAATCCGATTTAGCCGCTTGCTGAATCCACATTATGAAAAATGTGGATCATTCAGTTTGCCAACCCCGGTATTTATAGGTTATTTCCCGATACAAAAGGACGAAAAGATGCGCCCCAGCAGATCATCACTGGAAAAGGTTCCGGTAATTTCTCCCAGGGATTTCTGAGCAAGGCGAAGGTCTTCAGCGAGCAGCTCACCGGCTCCAAGGTGCTCCAGTTGCTGTCGACCGTTCTCAATGTACTCTCCCGCCTGTCGCAATGCCTCCAGGTGACGACGCCGGGCAGAAAAGCTACCTTCCATCGCCCCTTCAAATCCCATGCAGGCTTTCAGGTGCTCCCTGAGAGCATCAACCCCGTGCTCGCTTTTCTGGTCATTACAGGCACAAAGTCGTATAACCGGAACACCATCCACTTCTGAAAACCCGGGCTGTTCACCGGTAAGGTCGATTTTATTGCGAATGATGGTCAGTTTCTCCTGAACGGGCAAACGGTCGGCAAACTCTGGCCAGATATCATGAGCATGGGTTGCCTCGGTTGATGATCCATCCACCATCAGCAACACCCGGTCAGCTTCTTCAATGGCTTTAAAAGCCCGCTCGACACCAATCTGTTCCACCCGGTCTTCGGTTTCACGCAGACCGGCGGTATCAATCACATGCAGTGGCATGCCATCGATATTGATATGCTCTTTCAATACATCCCGGGTAGTGCCGGCAATATCGGTGACAATAGCCGTGTCCCGGCCGGCCAGAACATTCATCAGGCTGGATTTTCCGGCATTGGGCCGACCGGCAATCACTACGGTCATGCCATCCCTGAGAATCGCGCCCTGGCCCGCTTCACGGATAACCTCACCAAGCTGTTGCGTGATACTGGCCAGCTCACCGGTGACTTTGCCATCGTTCAGGAAGTCAATTTCCTCTTCCGGGAAATCAATAGCGGCCTCAACATAGATTCTCAGTTCGATCAACGACTCCACCAGTGCATTGACCCGTTGTGAGAAAGCGCCTTGCAGTGAGCGTAAGGCGGAACGTGCCGCCTGCTCTGAAGTGCTGTCGATCAGGTCAGCAATGGCCTCAGCCTGGGCAAGATCCAGTTTGTCATTCAGAAAAGCCCGCTCGGAGAACTCTCCGGGGTTTGCCTGACGGACGCCCAGGGCAAGAATGCGTTTCAGCAGCATATCAAGGATGATGGGGCCACCATGGCCCTGAAGCTCAAGCACATCCTCACCGGTAAAGGAGTTGGGGTTGGGAAAATAAAGCGCGATGCCTTCATCCAGAATCTGGCCACAGGCATCATGAAATGGGGTGTAGTGGGCAAAGCGCGGTTTAGGCTCCAGCGTCAGTACTTCTCTTGCCACACGCAGGGCATCAGGACCCGACACCCGAATAATACCCACGCCTCCCCGACCGGGGGCTGTGGCCTGGGCGACAATGGTATCCTGGTGAAGGTTGCTGAAATCAGACATAACGAGCCATCGGTAACTGCTAAAACGATGGCATAGTCTATGCCCGGTGCCTGTTTTAGTACAGGATCATGAGCTGATCTTGCGGGGCAATTTCAACTGGCTGTTGTCACGGAGCTTGTTGATATCTCTGTTGATAAAAGCATCCGGGTTGAGTTTATAGAGGTCCTCCATCAAGGATGTCCAGTTGTCATAGTCCGGATACAGAGGCAAGAGTTTAATCGCCACCATGCTGATGGTATAGCCTTCAGGAACCTTGTATACCGGAGCCTTACCGGTTCTGGATAGCAGTGAGTTACTGATTTTATTGTATGAAGGGGCGGTCACATTCCCTGTGGTTTCCTCAGGCTGTCTTACGCTGAGGGGTTCCCCTTTCATACGTTCCACCGGTTTGGATGATGTGGATGTGCGATCCATAGTGTGTTTGGGGGATTGTTTCTCTGGTAGCTGCAACACAGTCCCTTTTTTGATCGCACCAATATCATTATTTACAAACAGTGAGGGGTTTAGCTTTGCCAGTTCCTGGAGTAAGTCATACCAGCTGTCGAACTGTGGATAATCGGGGATCAGCTCATGGGCAATGGCAGCAAGACTTTGACTTGCAGTGACCTTATAAATAGTTTCTGTCTTCTGCTGCACCGGCTGCTCTGCAAACGTCGATGGCATTTTTCGGTTCAGCTTTGCCAACGTCTGATGTGTTTTTTCCGGCTTACGGTGAATATCGGTATTTGTTGTCTGCGCTTCTGCTTGCTCCGAAGTGGGAGAGAACCTCCGCTCTTGCTTTGCTAACGCCTGATGTGCTTTTTTCGGCTGACTGCTTTTCGTATCGGTTGCCTGTGCTGCTGATGACTGCTGAGCGGCAGCGGCCCTCTTTTTGGCTATTTCGGCCAACTTCTGCCGTAATTCCTGCCGCTTACGGTGATTATCAGCGTTGGATCTCTTTATTTCTGGCTGCTGTTCAGCCAACTCCTGATTTTCCGCCTCAATCTCAACCACACCGGCATCAGGCATGATCAGTATTTCATTCGCCCGAAGCCTGTTTGGATTACCGTCAGTGAAAGCCCCGGGGTTCATATAAACGATCTGTTGCATCACCCCTCGCCATCCAGTGGGATGGGGATATTTATACTTCATTCTCCAGGCAATCGTACTGACATTGTCGCCAGCCGCAACTCTGTAAAGATGATCATTTTGACGGGCATCAGGGAGGTTTAACAGGGTTCCAGCGGGTATCTTGTTGATATCACCGCCGATAAATGCATCAAGGTTATTTCTCACCAGACCTTTCATTACCCAGCGCCAGCCCATTGAGCTCCGGTCAGCCTTGCTCAGCCTCATGGCGATAGTGCTTAGCGTGTCACCTTTGGCAACCCGATACGTTTTCTGTCCTGCCATCAAATTGCCACGGGGCATGGCTTTATCAAGACGATCAGGATGACCGGCGTCAGGGAGGTTTAACAAGGTTCCCACACGTAGCTTGTTAATATCACCGCCGATAAATGCGCCAGGGTTACTGCTCACCAGACCTTTCATGACCTCTCGCCAGCTGCCCGGATAAGCGTTGCTTAGCTTCATGGCGATGGAGCTTAGACTTTCACCTTTGGCAACGCGGTACGTTTTCTGCCCTGCCATTGAAGAGGGTTGAGCATCGTTACGGTTGATTCTTCCGGTCAATACGTTATCTGCTGTCCCGGATGGACGGTTTTCCCTGGCCTGCCTGTATCCATCCAGTTTCTTACGCAATGCTGCCAATGCCTGCGTTTTGGCAACATCACCGGAGGTCTTTGACGGTGAGGTATCCTGATGAAACGATTGGTCGGAAGAGTGGTTCGGTTCCTGTTCGTAGGACTTCAGTTTGCTGCTTAATGCCGCCAACGCCTGCTTTTTAGCGGTGTCATCGGGTGTTTTTGCCGGGGCGCTATTCTTGACAACTTGTGGCTTTTTCCCGCCCTTGATATCTAACAGGTTAAAAGCAATGTGTCGCCCGTTGTTGCCGGGACGAATTTCATAAATGCCATAGGCCTTTTTTCTTCCCGCCGAAAACCTGACCACAGCCGTCAGTTGCCTGGCATTGATGTTACGGGTCGAGCGAGCCCTGAGCACCGTTTCTCTGTTGCTATTCGCCGTTATATCAAACTGAAGACCCGCAACCTGCTGATTATAATCGATGCCTTGTCGGTAATAGTCGGTAATTGAGCCCAACTGAACCTTGAGGTTGTCTTTGCCGGCAAGGCCTTCTGGCAGGTCTTTGATGATAATGGTTGAGTTTAACGAGTGGCTGACCGTCGAAGGTGCTTGCCCGTGTTGACTGTGGGCAACGTTGGTTTTGCCCGAAGGCTTGGCTGTATCAGATGTTTTTACCGAAGCCCATGATACCTGATTGTTTCCCTGGAGCGTTCCTGGCAGTTGCAACCGCGTATTAACCCGCAGTTTATTGATATCACCATTAATGAAGGCCTCTGGATTCAGAGAGGCCAGCTGGTTCATCAGGGTTCGCCAGTTGGCCACTTCCGGATACCGGGGCAGCAACTCCATGGCAATGCCACTGATGCTTTGCCCCGCCTTGACCCGGTAATGCCCGCCGGAAGACATCGTAAAAACATCGGCGTCTGACGCGGTAATACTGGTCTCAGAGGGTAATGGCTGAACCGAAGTGTAGGGCTGTCGGGCTTTGGCGGTGGTAATCGGCTGTTCAGGCTTATGGTCAGCGTTAAGCAGATTTAAGGTAACTTGCTGTTTGTTACCGGGCGTTAACTTGAAATCATAGATGCCATATATTTTCTGACTTCCCACCGTCAACTTGATCACAGCCTTCAGTTTGTTGGTGGTAATTTCCCGAACAGAGCGAACCTTGATCAGCGGCTTGCCATCACTATCTTTGGCCACTTTAAAGCGCAGACTGGAGACCTGCTTGTCATACTCAATATTATGCCGGGAAAATTCGGTAATAGAGCCAAGCTTTACCTTCAGCTTCTTATTGGTAAGTTCTGACGGCAGAGCATCAATGGCAATGGTCGCATTGAGTAGTTGGTACTGATCAGTACCAATGGTCATATACCCCAGCTCAGGATTGGCTGATGCGCTCCCGATAACACTGCTTACTATGGCTGTGCTTATCAGTTTTTTAATCATGTTGCTGATCTTATCCAGTTAGCCCAACGTGGGAAGGCCAAGTTACTAACTGTTTATCGGTTCAGCCCCCGGCAACTGTAGAAAATTCAGGCGCTATTTTTTACCGCATCAGCATGCCTATGGGCAGGCACTTTTCAGAAGAGGGTTTTATCAAAGCGAAGGTGAGGAGAAGAGAGGGGAGCGAAGCAGCTTTAACCGGGAAAGCTGCTTGGCAAAAGGCTTAGCCTTCTTGTTCGATTTTGCGGGTAATAATGTACTGCTGGATAATCGACAGCACGTTGTTGGTCACCCAGTACAGAACCAGACCCGCCGGGAAGAACAGGAAGAAGAAGGTGAAGATCACCGGCATCATCTTCATCACTTTAGCCTGCACAGGATCTGGCGGTGTCGGGTTCAGCATCTGCTGAATGAACATCGAAGCCCCCATGATCAGCGGCAGGATAAAGTACGGATCCATCTGGGACAGGTCGTGAATCCAGCCCAGCCATGGAGCCTGACGCAACTCCACCGACTCCAGCAGAGTCCAGTACAGGGCAATGAACACCGGCATCTGGACCAGAATCGGCAGACAGCCCCCCATCGGGTTGACCTTCTCCTTCTTGTACAGCTCCATCATGGCCTGAGACATTTTCTGGCGATCATCGCCATACTTCTCTTTCATCTCCTGAAGCTTGGGCCCCAGTTTGCGCATTTTCGCCATGGAGCGGAAGCTGGTGGCATTCAATGGATAGAATACCGCCTTGACCAGTACCGTCAGCAGAATGATGGACCAGCCCCAGTTACCAACCAGCGAGTGAATCCACTTCAGGATGGTAAACAGTGGCTGCGCCAGGAACCAGAGCATGCCGTAGTCAACGGTCAGCTCAAGACCATCGGACAAAGACTTCAGGTTTTCCTGGTTCTTTGGACCAACATACAAAGTGGCACCGGTCTCAATGGTTTCACCGGGCTGAGCCACCATGGCATCGTCATAGAAGCCGACGAAGTTGTAGCCATCTTTGTTCTGCTTGGTGTAATACTGATGGGCTTTCTGTTGATCAGGAACCCAGGCACTGACAAAGTAGTGCTGGAGCATGGCGGCATAACCACCCTGAACCCGCTCTGCAAATGCCTTATCAGAAAAATCATCAAATGGCAGCTTGGTGTACGGCTCATCATTCGAACGAACCGCTGCGCCCAGGTAAGTATTCATTGGCGCTTTGGAGTTAAGCTGACTTGGATCTTCTGAATTATCCCGCTTCAGCTGGGCATAAAACTGATCACGCCACACCTTATTGCTGTTATTGATCACCTGGTAATGAACAGCAACATCGTAGCGGTCACGATAGAAGGTGAAGGTTTTGGTAATGTCGACGCCATCCATGGTTTTATGGAGATCAACGGTCAACGTGTTCTCACCATCCTCAAGCGTGTAATTGGCCTGCGTTACCTGGTAAACCCCGCGAAGGTTGTTCGCGTCCGGGCCATCGGTTTTTGCCAGCGCACTCTGTGCAGTGAAGACACAGGTGGTTTCTCCCTGACAGTCCGGGCTGTTCACCAGAAGCTGGAAAGGCACCGTTGGCTCACCTTCTTCCGGCAACCATGCCGGGTATTGCGGCAGGGTCAGGCTGATGATATCGCCACCGGCAGGGTCAATCAGCGCATCAATGGTATTGGTCTTGACGCTGATAAGCTGGGCAGAAGGTTTTACCGCACCATCGTCGGTGGCGGGAATAGTGTTGCCATCAGTCAGCGACGGCAGATCGGAACCAGCTTGACTGCTGGATACGGAGTGAGCGACGGATGCCGACTTCGGCGTACCGGGATAGTCTTCATTCCATTGCTGCAGTGTTAAAACACCAACTACAGCAATAGCGCCGATCAGGAGTGTTCTTTGGAAATCCATGAGTTCCGGGCCACACATTCAGGTGAATGAATATGATTGTCTGATTGTGTCCGATGATCACCAGAATCTTTTTCCGGTACCGGGTCAAATCCTCCTGGATGCCAGGGGTGGCACCTCAGTAGTCGGAGCAAGATAAGCTTGCTACCAGTCAGAAAACCATGACGATTTAAGGCTTCCAGGCCGTAGGCAGAGCAAGAGGGGTAAAAGCGGCACCGGCTGGGCATCAGAGGACTTAGCGCATAGCGGTATATCCTGATCAGTCCGGTCAGCAATGATCGGGGGATAGTTGCTAATCTGCCCATAAATGCCTTCATTTTGTCGGCGCCCTTAGTCCTATAGAAAACCCTTGGCTCTATAGCAAGCCTTTAGCCAGATCAAAGCCTTATTGCTTATTAACATGCCCTGTGCGGGCAACAGCCTCAGACAGTCGACACTCAACTGCGGCTGTTTTATAAGAAAGCTTTCTGAGCCTGGTCGAGCCGAACAGGAAAAACCCCGGGGCTTCCTGTTAACTCTGGCATTTTCTTCAGGTTGGATATCAACGTGATGCCGACGCTTCCCATTCGTGCAGCCTTCGTTTCAACCTTTGCCACTGCTGGTTGAGTAGCAGGTTCAGGTCACTGTCATTCAGATCACTGAAACCTTTCCGGACCAGAACGACAATATCCAGGTTACCAACTTCATCCTGTTGCAGACGAAAGGTTTCCCGGATATGACGTTTGGCCCGGTTTCGGCCAACGGCAGTACGAATATTTTTTTTGGCAACCACCAGTCCCAGTCTTGCCCGGCCAAGCTCATTGGCTTTTGCCAGTATCAGAAGCTGTCTGCTGGATACCTTGATATCCGTTGTATCAAATACCTGTTTGAAATCAGCCGAGGAGCGTAGCCGTGATGCACGGCTAAAAGATAAGCTCACACTGATGCTCTCTTAGCCACAGGCGGTTGATCAGGCTGACAGACGCTTGCGTCCCTTAGCTCGACGACGGTTGATTACCGCACGGCCGTTCTTGGTAGCCATGCGCGCACGGAAGCCGTGGTTACGCTTGCGCTTCAGGTTGCTTGGCTGGAAAGTTCTTTTCATCGTGGTTACTCGTCTTAATGGACTTACAAAAGACGGGCATTCTAAGTAATTGCAGGGTTAGCGTCAATTTGCATTTGTCAAGAAGCACCGCATTACTACCCGTTGTTTCTCCCTACACTTCCTTCGCTCTTTCCGTCCCGGGTTGATGATCATCGCCGTAAAGCTGGTTTTCAATTTTTTCCCGGCAGGTTCTGCCCTGCATTGCACGAATTTTCTGCAGGTTGCCCAAAGGGGTGGCCTTAGCGATCCGGCTGTTTAATACACCATCATTTTTCAGGCGGTTGCGCCATTCATTGAACTTGTTGGCAGCCTCGTAAAACGCGGCCGACAATGCCCTGATCCGCCGGATCTCTTCGGTACCATCAGCAGGGTCCCGGTCCCGGGCAATATCTCCGTAGAGATGCCCAAGCATCGACAGATAGGAAGCGGTGGTAAATGCCATGGACAGACTGTGCTCAAAATCTGTTAACTGCTGTTTGGCCGTCTCCAGCGGATGATCTTGCCATCGCCGTTTGTGATTCTCCAGAGCCAACGGTTCTGCATGGAGAAAACAGAGCCAGTTTAAGGATTTATCGATCACCAGATGACGCAGTGCATCACGGGCTACTCTGATGTCGGCGGTCAGGGGAATGCACTCACTCCGGGCCAGCCCGAACTGGCCAAGCAGGGGGCTTTGCTGGGGGATTACCGAGAATTCAATGATCTGCTCCCCTGCCTGCACTGATTGACTTAACAACTGCAAATACTGGCGGTTATTGGCCAGCTCCCGCAGGCGCCACAAATCCAGCCGGGCGATGGTGGCTTGCTGAAAATCCCAGTTGACCTTTTCATTGGCTGCCAGGAGCAACTCATAGGCCTGGTCGTACCCCCGGCAGGATATGGCATGGGTAACCGACAGACTCAGGATCGCCATATCGTATTGGGTAAGCCATTGGGTTTGACGTTGCGGAACAACGGCCTGGGCAATATCCACTGCCGGCCGGTTTTCAGCACCAGCTGCTTTATTTGCCCTGCCTGTTTTGTGGCTGTCGGCTGCTGAACGCTCTTTGCCGCCCCTGGAGCCCGCTCTTTTATATTTGGACCGCTTGCCTTTGTTTTTATTTCTGGGGGCTACAGCCGATGACCGTTTTGGCATGTCATCACTCAGCAGCCAGTCATCGTTCAATGCAGGGGAATTCACCACTGAACTGGCTTCAGCACTTAACTCCAGGCTGTCGCGGACCTCGGCCAGCTCACTCTGCAGCTTGACTGCACCTAAACTGCCATAGTGTTCCAGCACATCATTGAGTAAACCGGAAATTTTCAACAGGTCCGGTTCCCTGGATTTTAACAACAGCAGAGCCAGCTTCAGCTTGCCCGCTTCCACACCACGCATAATGGCTGATTCAATACTGGCAATGGCTTCTTCAGTATTCGCATTTTCTTTACTCATCTGGAGTGAGCCAAGCAGCCAGAAAGCCTCTGGCAAACGGGATAACCGGGCCTGAGCAATGGCCTTGTCGAGCTGTCCATCCAGATAAAAGATCAGGCTTTTCAGGTAATATCTCAGGTCATCATTCTCGACTCTGGCAACACTATCCTCACAGGCATAATTGATCAGAAACTCCATAAGGGCATACAGCGCCGGATTATCCTGGCCATCGTTACAGGCCGCTTTCTGCGAATTTACCAATAGTTCTTTGACGGATGGCAGCGAGCGGTTCTGGTACAGAGTCTGCAAAGCGATCAGGCCAATGTCCGGCGAGCAGAATCCGCTTTGCCAAAAACCAAGACAGTAGAACGCATACTCGAGCGTACAGGTCTCATCGAATTCGCCAACGCCCATAAAATCCTTTCTTATGCCCTTGACGTTCTGGATCGTGGTGGTGGTTAATTCAAGCAAATGCGCTTTTATCTGCTGCCATTGAGTGGGCAAATCCTCAGCATCCTGTTCCAGGCGGAATATCGGGTCTGAGGTAACCAGTTGTTCAACAATGTCATACAGCTTTTCACATTTGGCAATATCAAGACTGTAACAGCGGATGTTCCCCAACGAAGTCATGATTTGGCCAAACAGAATCTTCGACAATCTCTGATCGTCCATGGTGGGATCATCGGCCGAATAGAGGCAGGACATACGCAGCCGGGCTCTCTCTTTATCAATCTCCCGAATTAGGCCATCGTCCAAAAGAGCGACCACCTTGCGGTTGATAACCAGAGTGTTAGCACTTCGACCTCTATCAGAAATTACCAGCAGGCTCAGATACCAGATACACATAATAAACAGCTCTTGCTGTTCATCAGGAGTATCTGGCTGGTAACTGAGCAAACACTCCACAAGCTGATCGTCATAATGGCACATCTGCTGTTCCAATCTGTGGAGCTTGCAGTTGTTCCTCATCGATGGATCCAAACTCAACGCATCCTGCACGAATATGCAGTTAAAACACAAACGCTGAATCCTCTCAGACAACATTGACAAGTTTTTGTTCCTGGCAATTTGACCGATTTCCAGGGTCAACTTTGGAATCATTTTACGGAACAGACTGATTTTACTCTGCAATTGATTCCTATCCAGGCAACAATAGTACCCGATTGCCTTAAATCCCCCGTATGTCGGCATAAATTCCATTTCTAACAAAGGATTTATCTTGTACCGGTTCAGCTGAAAAACGGTTCCCTTTGAGATCTGCCTGAATCCATTTCTACCTTCCCGGGCAGTCGAGTTTATATTGGCCACGGACTGCTCGGGCAGTTTCTTTTCTGTTTGACTGGCATCCTTCACACATCGCCCGAAAGCACCCTGGCTAGCCAAGTGCCCTGTGACCTCATTGTTAGCCATGGGCATTTGTGCATCCAGCACAGCCGTTAGCCTTGATAGCGGATCTAACATAATGAATGAATTTTATTTTGTTGGTATGGCTTTGGAACACCCTGTTCAAGTTAGTACAAAAGATCAAATAATGTTAATCACCAGGCAGCGATTCACAGATATATAAATAGATAAGTTATCTCTTATGTGATGTGTTTTTGATTTTAATGTAATTATTTAGGGAGGTTTTTTCTGTGGATAACTCCGTTTATGCCAGTTATCGTCTGCCTTTGAGGATGTGTGCTTTTTTGTAGAAATCCCGGAGGTATGTTGTTGTTTTGGTCTTGATGGCTTGTGGATAATTATGACTGTTATCCACAGCTCGCTTGTTATTCAATTTACCCACAGGAAAATCATAAGGTTTATTGCCATTCATAAACGGACCTACCCACAGGGAGTAGCAAGCAATATTTTCCTCCGCATTATGGCTGTTTTATTTTCAACTTATTGAATTATAAGGATATTATTCCTGGCGGATGATCTGTTGTCCTGTTTTGCAGGTGTGGATAACTTTTGCCAGAAAGGATACAATTCCCTTTTGTCTATCCAATCGTTATTTCATACCTGAAGGTCTTCAGCAGGCTGTCTGACCGGCTTCAGTGATACCCGTATTAAATCCTGATCCTGATCCTGATTCTGATCCTTATCTATATCCGGAGATGGGTGGGAGAGCGGGAGAGTAGGAGAGTAGGAGAGTGCCTGTGCCCCTTGAGCTGTGGCAAAAATGTATCGATATCCTGCAGGATGAGCTGTCTTCTCAGCAATTCAATACCTGGATTCGCCCTTTGAAAGTGATGGGGGACGAACACGATTTGTGTTTACTGGCTCCCAACCGGTTTGTTGCCGACTGGGTGAAAGAGAAGTTTTTGCCAAGAATCGAAGAGATTCTGGATGAACTGTCCGATGGGGACTCTCCAGCCGTCGCGTTGGCGGTGTCCAATCGTCGGCCCCCCTCACTGAGCAAGCGATCTGCACGGCCAAGAGAGCCTCAGCTCAGGGAAGTGCCACCCAGAGAGATTCAGCCTGCGGCAACGGTGACCGTTTCTGAGAAACCCATTGAGAACCCGCTGAAACATGCCGCTATTGAGCGTTCTGTGGTCACCCATGAGCTGGTGTCGGCTTTAACGGTCGCGCAGGACAATACCCCTGAGCCGGATCTGGTATCAGACTCCGGTTTTCAGGAAGATGACAGCAGGCAGACAGAAGAGCCCGCCCAGATCAAGGTAAACCCGCTGAAAGAGTCGGTGAGTGCTACGCCTGAAGAGCCTGTCCCGGTGCGGCAGGTTGAAGTTGAAGGGTCTATCAAGCATCACAGTTCGCTGAACACTGGGTTCACTTTTGAAACCTTTGTTGAGGGTAAATCAAACCAGCTGGCCCTGGCGGCTGCTCGGCAGGTAGCAGAAAACCCCGGTGCTTCCTACAATCCGCTGTTCTTGTACGGCGGTGTTGGTCTGGGTAAAACTCACTTGATGCATGCGGTGGGTAACTTCCTGGTCAAGCAGAACCGTAATGCCAGAGTTGTTTATTTACACTCCGAGCGCTTTGTTGCGGATATGGTGAAAGCACTGCAGCTGAATGCCATTAATGACTTTAAAAAGTACTATCGTTCTGTTGATGCGCTACTGATTGATGATATCCAGTTTTTTGCCGGTAAAGAGCGTTCACAGGAAGAGTTTTTCCACACCTTCAATGCGTTGCTGGAAGGTGGTCAGCAGATGATTCTGACCTGTGACCGTTACCCAAAGGAGATCAGCGGCGTTGAAGAGCGGCTGAAGTCCCGATTTGGCTGGGGTTTAACGGTAGCCGTGGAGCCGCCCGAACTGGAAACCCGTGTCGCCATTCTGATGAAAAAGGCAGAACAGCAGAAAGTGGAACTGCCCCATGAAGCCGCCTTCTTTATTGCCCAGAGAATCCGTTCCAATGTGCGTGAACTCGAAGGTGCCCTGAAGCGGGTGATCGCCAGTGCGCACTTTATGGGACGCCGTATTGATATTGATCTGATCCGCGAGTCCCTGAAAGACCTGTTGGCTTTACAGGACAAACAGGTCAGTATAGATAATATCCAGAGGACGGTTGCTGAGTACTACAAGATCAAAGTGGCGGATATTCTTTCCAAGCGTCGCAGTCGTTCTGTGGCAAGGCCAAGGCAAATCGCCATGGCACTCTCCAAAGAGTTGACCAGTCATAGTTTACCCGAGATTGGTGATGCCTATGGCGGACGTGATCATACCACCGTTCTTCACGCTTGCCGTAAAGTAAAAGAACTGGTCGAAGTGGATAACGAGATCAAAAGCGATTACAAAAACCTGTTGCGCTCACTGACAAGTTAATTCCACCTTATTCAACCTCATAAAAAGGTGAATACCTTTTTATATCAAGAGAAAGGAAAGCGATGAAATTTACCATTAATCGGGAAGCATTGCTTAAGCCACTTCAGCTGGTTGCCGGTGTGGTTGAGCGCAGACAGACGCTGCCGGTATTGTCCAATGTGTTGATGGTAGTCGATGGAAACCAGCTCTCGTTAACCGGTACTGACCTGGAAGTCGAACTGGTTGGCCGTGTCGCCCTGGAAGATGTTGCGGAGGCCGGAGAGATTACGGTACCGGCCAGAAAACTGATGGATATCTGTAAGTCCCTGCCTGAAAACACCCTGATTGAAGTGCATCAGGATGATCTGAAGGTCAAGGTAAAGGCTGGCCGGTCCCGGTTTACCCTCTCCACGCTACCGGCCAATGAGTTTCCCAGTATTGAAGAGGAGGCCGGATCGGTATCCTTTACCATTGGCCAGTCACGTCTTCGTCGCCTGATTGATCGTACCGGCTTTGCCATGGCCCAGCAGGATGTTCGTTACTACCTGAACGGCATGCTGCTCGAAGTCAGCCAGAACTGTCTCCGTGCGGTGGCTACCGATGGTCATCGTCTGGCCATGTGCAGCGTGGATGCCGATATCAACCAGCAGGACAAGCATCAGGTCATCGTGCCCCGTAAAGGTATTCTTGAGATGGCGCGTCTGCTCACCGAAGGGGAAGAGAGTGTTCATATTACCCTGGGTGCGAATCATATCAGAGCCAAAACCGGCGACTTTATGTTCACCTCCAAACTGGTGGACGGTAAGTTCCCTGACTATGAGCGGGTAATTCCCAAAGGCGGCAATAAAATCATTATTGGTGATCGCCAGGAACTGCGTCAGGCATTCCAGCGTGCGTCTATTCTGTCCAATGAGAAATACCGGGGTATCCGCCTGATTCTTTCCGATGGTCAGCTTAAGGTAATGGCTAACAACCCGGAGCAGGAGGAAGCCGAAGAAGAGTTGAGCCTGGCTTATCATGGTGACTCCATGGAGATCGGGTTTAACGTCAGCTACCTGTTGGATGTGCTTTCTGTGCTTTCTGGTGAGGCCATCAAGATGACCCTCTCCGACCCGAACAGCAGTGCGCTGCTTGAGGAGTCTGAGTCTGGTGACTCCACCTATGTTGTTATGCCTATGAGGCTGTAACAGCCTGTCGGCAGAAGTAGTCAGTGTCTGATGTTGTGGCATCAGACACTCGCCCTGATCCGGCTTCCGGGCTACTCAGGTTCGGAAATAAACAGAATATGATTCAACAGCTCTCCATAACCGATATCAGAAACCTCTCCTCTGTTTCGCTTACCCCTTCCCCTTCTGTAAACGTGCTCTACGGGCTCAATGGCAGTGGTAAAACCAGCGTGCTTGAGGCCATACATCTTCTCGGGGTCGCCCGATCATTTCGGACCTCCCGAATTAAACCGGTGATCAATCGTGATGCCGAGGTCTGCACGGTGTTTGGTCGAATCGGTGTGCCATCGGGATCCATACCGATTGGTGTTTCCAGAAACCTTCGGGATGAAACACTGCAGATACGGGTGTCCGGAGAGAACCTGAAGTCCACCTCTGAGCTGGCCAGGTTACTGCCCTTACAGGTGATTAATCCGGACACCTTCCGTTTGCTTGAAGGCTCCCCAAAGCTGAGAAGGAATTTTATCGATTGGGGCGTGTTTCACGTGAAACATCATGACTTTTTCCCGCTATGGAAACGCATGCAGAAGGCGCTGAAACAGCGGAACAGTCTGCTCCGTCATGGTAGAATAAACGGTTCTGAATTGAGTTCGTGGAACATAGAGTTTGCCAAAGCAGCCAATGCCATCGACGTGTTACGCGGCGATTATATCCAGAGACTGACGCCCGTCTTCAATGAGGTGCTTTCGGAATTGGCCGATCTGGATAATCTTTCTATCCAATATTACCGAGGCTGGGATAGGGAGAGAGAGCTGCATGAAGTACTCAGTAGCGGACTGGCACGGGATGTCCAATCGGGCTATACCCATGCCGGGCCGCAACGGGCAGATTTAAGGATTCGGATTGGCAAAGGCAGTGCGGTTGATATCCTCTCACGAGGTCAATTAAAACTGGTGGTCTGTGCACTGAAACTCGCTCAGGGCTTTCTATACAAAGCGCTGCAAGACAAACAGTGCATCTTCCTGGTCGATGACCTGCCATCAGAACTGGATACCCCTAATCGACAAAAGCTTTGTCGATTGTTTCAAAAAATGGACTGCCAGACCTTCATCACCTGTGTTGAGAAGGAGGCACTGGAACATTGCTGGTTGCCTGAAACGGAATTGAAAATGTTTCACGTGAAACATGGGCAGGTTACTGTTACATCACATGAGAACCCTGGTCAGCAAAGTATTCGCCGGGCTGAGTCTTTGGAGATAGAGCATGAGTGAACAAAACTACGACGCATCCAATATTAAGGTCCTCAAGGGCCTGGATGCTGTCCGCAAGCGCCCGGGGATGTACATTGGTGATACCGATGATGGTACCGGTCTGCACCATATGGTGTTTGAGGTGGTTGATAACTCCATCGATGAGGCGCTGGCGGGGCACTGTGACAAGATTTCGGTCATTATCCACCCGGATGAGTCCATCACGGTTAAGGATAATGGCCGTGGTATCCCTGTGGATATTCATGAGGAAGAGGGCGTTTCTGCCGCTGAAGTAATCATGACGGTGCTTCATGCCGGTGGTAAATTTGATGACAACACCTATAAGGTATCCGGCGGTTTGCACGGTGTGGGTGTGTCAGTGGTTAATGCCTTGTCCAGTCAGCTGAAACTGACCATCCGCCGACATGGCAAGGTTCATCAGCAGGTGTACCATCAAGGGGTTCCGGAAGAGCCATTAACGATTATTGGTGAAACGGATGTCACCGGTACGGAACTGCACTTTATTCCTTCCCCGGAGACCTTCTCAAATATTCAGTTCAGTTACGACATTCTGGCCAAGCGCCTGCGTGAACTCTCGTTCCTGAATTCGGGTGTCTATATCCAGCTGACGGATGAGCGCACCGGCAAGGTTGATGACTTCAAATACGATGGTGGTCTGAAGGCCTTTGTTGAGCACCTGAACCAGAATAAAAGCACCATCAATAAAGTCTTCCACTTTGAAATCACCCGGGATGACGGTATTGGTGTAGAAGTGGCCATGCAGTGGAATGACAGCTTCCAGGAAGGGGTATTCTGCTTTACCAACAATATCCCTCAGCGCGATGGTGGAACGCACCTGGCGGGCTTCCGTGCGGCGCTGACCCGAAGCCTGAATGGCTATATCGAACGGGAAGGTTTCCAGAAGACGGCCAAGGTGGCTACGTCTGGTGATGATGCCCGTGAAGGTTTGACGGCAATCATCTCTGTCAAAGTGCCGGACCCTAAATTCTCCTCCCAGACCAAAGACAAGCTGGTGTCCTCCGAGGTAAAAACCGCAGTAGAGCAAGAAATGGGCAAATACCTGGCGGACTACCTGGTAGAAAACCCCCAGGAAGCCAAAGCGGTTGTCGGTAAGATGCTGGACGCTGCCAGGGCCCGTGAAGCCGCCCGTAAGGCCCGTGAAATGACCCGCCGTAAAGGTGCCCTGGACATTGCCGGCTTGCCAGGCAAACTGGCGGACTGCCAGGAGAAAGACCCGGCACTTTCTGAACTCTATATAGTAGAGGGTGACTCGGCGGGCGGATCCGCCAAGCAGGGCCGCAACCGGAAGACTCAGGCGATCCTGCCTCTCAAGGGTAAAATCCTGAACGTTGAGAAAGCCCGCTTTGACAAGATGCTCTCCTCCCAGGAAGTCGGAACCCTGATTACAGCCCTTGGGTGTGGTATTGGTCGTACGGAGTTCAATATTGACAAGCTCCGCTACCATAACATCATTATCATGACCGATGCGGATGTGGATGGATCGCACATCCGTACACTGCTATTGACTTTCTTCTTCCGGCAGATGCCTGAGCTGATTGAAAATGGCTACATCTATATTGCTCAGCCGCCACTTTATAAGGTTAAGCGTGGCAAGCAGGAGCAGTACCTGAAAGATGATGGTGCGCTGGATGGTTACCTGACCCAGTCAGCACTGGAAAATGCCAGCCTGCATGTTAACGAAAATGCTCCCGGGATCAGCGATCAGCCCCTTGAAGAACTGGTGAAAGAGTTCAGAGATGTCCATAAAGTGGCCGATAAGCTGTCCCGTATTTACCCCGTCTCGGTGCTCCGTGAAATGATTTACATGCCCGAAGTGACGGCGGAGAGCCTGGCTGATAAGAGCATAATGGAGTCCTGGGTTGCCCAACTGAGCGAGAGAATTGAGAACCTGAAAGACGCCGGCAGTACCATGACCTTCTCGGTAGAGGAAGATCGGGAGCTCAATGTCTGGTTGCCCAAGGTGACGATTATTGCCCACGGTGTCGATAGCCACTATCGCTGGAATGCGGATTTCTTCTCATCTGCCAACTATGGCAAGATCGTTTCCCTCGGTCATAAATTGCAGGGATTGATCGAGGAGGGTGCCTTTGTCCAGAAAGGGGAGCGAAAGAGGGATGTCGCTTCCTTTGAGGAAGCCCTTGAGTGGCTGATGAGTGAATCCACCAAACGCCATTACATCCAGCGTTATAAGGGACTGGGTGAGATGAACCCGGATCAGCTGTGGGAGACCACCATGGATCCGGATGTCCGCAGAATGCTGAAGGTCACCATTGAAGACGCGATTGCCGCAGACCAGATCTTCAATACGCTGATGGGGGATCATGTCGAACCCCGCAGAGAGTTTATCGAAAGCAATGCATTGAATGTTGCCAATCTCGATATTTAATCCAGTTCAGTCGTGCCGGTTTTAACCGGCACTTTTTTTACTTTTTTGATTCTCAGGTGCTCTGCTAATGTCTCCAGAATGTAAAGCAATGATTCGACAGGAGTTGGAAGAGGCGAGGGTTGTACTGAGCCGATTCCTGGATGATGACGCCAATCTTGAATCCATTGATCTTGCTGCCCGGTTATTGTCTGAGAGCTTTAAAGCTGGTGGCAAGGTACTGTCCTGTGGCAATGGCGGTTCCCACTGTGACGCCATGCACTTTGCTGAGGAGTTGACCGGACGTTTCCGCGATAATCGCCCTGGCTATGCGGCTATTGCCATTTCCGATCCCAGTCATATCTCCTGTGTATCCAACGACTTTGGTTATGAGTATGTCTTCTCACGTTACGTTGAAGCGGTAGGCAGGGAAGGGGACGTACTGCTTGGCATCAGCACCAGTGGTAATTCCGGGAATATTATCAAGGCGGTAGCAGCGGCCAGGGCAAAAGGGATGAAGGTTATTCTGCTGTCAGGCAAAGATGGCGGCCAGATGGCGGGGATGGCGGATGTTGAAATTCGTGTGCCTCACTTTGGTTATGCGGATCGGATTCAGGAGGTCCATATCAAGGCAATCCATATTATGATTCAGCTTGTTGAAAAATATATGGAATAAAAAAATCACTGTCATACCAGTTTTGGGGGGACTGGTAGCTGCGGGAAGGTAGTGGTTTGCCTTGTGGTCAGGCCTGTTTATCGGTTGATCGGTTTTATACCATAGGCGGTAAAAGCACTGGTACCTGCAATGAGCCCCCCTAAAGCTATAATGGCGTTGCGAAGTGTGGTGGGGAACCGGATGCCATTGGTATCGCTATATATGTCACAGGCACAAGCCGATGTTAAAGCTCCGGAAGTCATCCCGACAGCAGTTCCGAAAACTTTAGAAACTCCCCCCGCAGATCCGAAAGAACCAACAGCAGAACCGAGAGCCAGGATAGTGCAGACAGTCACATAAGTAGCCAAAGTATGACCAATGGCATTCGGCAAAGCGTCTAAGAGCTCAGCCTGGCGATCTTTATCAGCAGTGGAAATATAACCTATAAGAAGCCCGGCACAAGCCACACGTGTTGCAGACGTGAGTATATGTAAGCCACGCATAATAGCTTGTGGGCAATGTTGTTTAAAAATGCTAGTGGCTGCGGTCGAAACAGCAACCACACGTTCAGACAACGGAATATAATTTATCCGCTGCAAATCATAATCAGTTAATGGTTGTTCACACAGCAGACAGTGCCTTTGGTCAGAAGTATATAACCATAGTCGCATACATGATCGGCCAAACGTATGCCCGCAGTTCAGTTGGATGATTTCACAGTTTTCTGCGTCATGACATATAGAGCATGAAACACCGTTAGTGACGTTCATAACATCTCTTGTTTTTACTGCTTTGAAAACCTTAGGACATCTTTATTTGGCTCTGGTTCCCTATGGCTGAATTTTTTGGGAACCCAGGTTATTCTCGGACAGTCTTAAGTCCGACAGGAAGCCTTGCTAAAAAAGTACGCTCTATTTTCCTCCAGTCTTCAGTTTTTAGCCGGTCCTGTCGGTAAGGGTGCAGTTTGTTAGCTTCGGTAAAATATTCAGAAACCAGGTTTTTCAATTCATCTTTTGAAAAGAAATACTGTGTTTTCTCAACAGGTAATAATGCTGCGATACGAAGGCAGTGCCCTAACTGACTAAAAGATGATGCATCGAGATACTGACTTTTTTCTATTGCATTACATCCATGCTCAATGGCTTTAGCCAAAAGCCCTGGAATTTCCTTGCTTTGACCAGAATAAATGCACTCTCTGAAGTAACGGATGCTGGTACACAAGTCCACTTCAGGCCCGGCAAAACCATTTTTATCAAGTTGCATTTGGTCAAACTGACGCCAGTTCATTAAATCGACATGAATGTCGCCAAGGGCCAGTTCGATTTCCTTGTCGTTGCAGGGGGTGCCTTCATGCCCCGAGTGGTCGTTGCGCAGCTTGATAAAGATCGCCAGTGCTTCCTGATATCGTCCCATGCTCTGGTATTGCCGACCAAGGGCCAGTTCAATGTCCTTGTCATTGCAGGGAGTGCTTTCATGTCCGGAGAGGTCGGTGCGCAGATTCTTATAGACTGTCAATGCCTCCTGATGACGTTCCATGTACTGGTATTGTCGGCCAAGGGTTAGCTCTATGTCCTTATCGTTGCAGGGAGTACCTTCATGCCCGGAGCGGGTGGTGCGCAGTTGGTTAAAGATCGCCAGCGCCTTCTGATGCAGTTCCATGTGCTGGTATAGACGACCAAGGGCCAGTTCAATTTCCTTGTCATTGCAAGGAGTGTCTTCATGCCCGGCGCAGTTGGTGCGCAACGTGGTAAAGATCGTCAGCGCCTCCTGATACCGTCCCATGTACTCGTATTGTCGGCCAATGCTTAACTCTATGTCCTTGTCGTTACAGGGAGTGCCTTCATGACCAGAGCGGGCGATGCGCAGTTTGATAAAGGTCTTCAGCGCCTTCTGATACTGTCCCATATCGTGGTATAGCCGACCAAGGGCCAGTTCAATGTCCATGTCGTTGCAAGGCGTTCCTTCATGTCCGGAGCGGTCGGTGCGCAGCTTGATAAAGATCGTCAGTGCCTCCTGATACCGTCCCATGTACTGGTATAGCCGACCAAGGGACAGTTCAATGTCCTTGTCATTGCAAGGAGTGTCTTCATGCCCGGAGCGGTCGCTGCGCAACTGGTAAAAGATCGTCAGTGCCTTCTGATACCATCCCATGCAGTCGTATTGCACGGCAAGGGCCAGTTCAACTTCCTTGTCGTTGCAAGGTGTGCCTTCATGCCCGGAACGGTCAGTACGCAGCTTCAAAAACATCATTAGCGCCTCCTGATGCCGTCCCATGTCCTGGTATAGCCGACCAAGGGCCAGAGCAACTTCCTTGTCTTTGCAGGGAGTCCCTGGATGCCCGGCGTGGGCGGAGTACAGCTTCTTAAAGATCGCCAGTGCCTTCTGATGCAGTCCCATGTCCTGGTAAAGCCGACCAAGGGCTAACTCTACGTCCTTGTCGTGGCAGGGGTTGTCTTCATGTCCGGAACGATCGGTGCGAAGCGTCTTAAAGACCGTCAGCGCCTCCTGATACCGTCCCATGAGCTGGAATTGCCGACCAAGGGCCAGTTCAACTTCTTTGTCGTTGCAGGGTGTGTCTTCACTCCCGGAGCGGTCAGTGCGCAGCTTGATAAAGATCGTCAGCGCCTCCTGATATCGTCCCATGTACTGGAATTGCCGACCCAGGGTCAGTTCGATTTTCTTGTCGTTGCAAGGTGTGGCTTCATGCCCGGAGAGGTCGGTACGCAGCTTGATAAAGATCGTCAGCGCTTTCTGCTGTAGTCCCATGCTCTGGTATAGTCGGCCAAGGGCCAGTTCTACTTTTTTGTCGTTGCAGGGAGTGGCTTCATGTCCGGAGAGGTCGGCACGTAGCTTGCAGAAGATTGTCAGCGCCTTCTGATACAGACCCATGTCCTGGTATAGCCAGCCAAGGGCCAGTTCTACTTGCTTGTCGTTGCAGGGAGTGGCTTCATGTCCGGAGAGGTCAGTGCGCAGCTTGATAAAGATTGTCAGTGCTTCCTGATGCTCTCCCATGCGCTGGTAATGTATGCCAAGGGTAAGATAATTATTTCTTTTATCGTTGTCCTTAATTGAGTGATTTTTATAAATGTCCTTAAAAACAAGCAGCGCTTCAAACATGAGTTTTTTGCCTTGCAGTGCTTTGCCTTTTGTCATCAGTAACCATTTGTTAAGGGGAGGTTTTACCTGTTCTATTGATCGCAGGCAATCATTAATCAGCCCTGAATTCAACAGGGCTCTGGCTTTAAGCAGGTTTGCACGCAGATAGTTACGTCGACTCAAGCTGGTATTATTCCTTAATATATCTTCTGCTAATTTGAGGGCATGATCATTATCACCTGCGCTTAAAGAGCTGAACCCTTCATTAATACCGGGAATTTCCCCCTGTCGATGATAGCCTGCACCCGGTTGAGAGTGGGATGGGGGACGATGATGAAAACGTTGAAATTCCTTCCTGTTTTCTGAGGTACCCTTGCTTCTGGGTATATAAGACGTGGCATTGGATGCCCCTTGTGGCTTTTGTATGTATCTTATGGATCTGTTAAAGCCTGGCCTCTCATAGGGGGCTGTCTTATTTCTGTGGTATTTATTAGCCTGATGACGGCGGGCCAAAAAAGGGTTATGAACTTTTAGATGCGCGTTATTATTATCCATGTATTAATTCTTTGAACACTTTTTCCTGCTTTCAGCACATTCAGTGCAACGCAGGATGCGTTAGTATGGGGTGAAGCATTTATCCTCGGTGGTAATAACAGATCGTGAGTCCCATACATTGTTTGCCACCGCGAAAGAAAAACTCAATTCAGGCACATGTATTTTATAATTATTGTCATGGCATCAGACTTGATACCGGCTGAGTATAGCAGGGCAAAACCAGCTTCTTCGGATTTTTCTGAAATCGCAAAATGAACGCACGTATCAAATATTCATACTCATCACGGGAGTTAAAAAGTTCGATTGGTATTACAACCAGGCTCCAAGGTACTGAGTGATAAATAGCAGTCGGTTATTGCATCGTTTGCAGCGCACGTGTAATCCAGTCACGGGTGGTATCATTTACTTCTGCCACCGAAAGGGATTTTGTTTTGATGACGGGCCCGATCTCTACCTGAATCGTTCCGGGGCGTTTTATCCAGGAGCTGTTCGGCCAGAAAACCCCGGCGTTATGGGCTATGGGAAGAATATCCACTGCCGCCGCTTTCGCCAGCCCTGCGCCACCACGGGAAAACTTGCCCGGTTCACCGGGAGATGCGCGTGTTCCTTCCGGAAAAATAAGGACCCAGACGTTATGGGCAAGTGCCGCTTTGCCCTGCTCTCTGACCTGCTGAAGTGCCTGTCGGGCATCCTTACGATTAATGGCGATGGGCCTGATTTTTTGAAAAGCCCAGCCAAAGAAGGGGATTTTCAGTAGCTCCTGTTTGATCACCTGAGTCTGGGGAGTTAATAAGGTTTGCAGGAAAAACGTTTCCCAGGTGCTTTGATGGTTACTGATAATGACACAGGGAGAATCAGGAATATTCTCTGCTCCGGTTACACGCCATCGAATTCCGCAAATTAAACGACAAAGGTATACTGATACAACAGCCCATGTTTTGACAAAAATGCGATGACGGAGATTAAACCTGAAAGGGTAGATAAACAGAATCATCAGCATTGCCCAGAACACGGTCCAGACTGCCAGCGACAAATAAAAGACAGTTGTCCTTAAAACAGAAAAGGTAGTGGCCATTGACCGGGTCACTGCCCGGGTAGTTGCAGAACCGACAGCTGATGACATTAAAATCCCTCTGAAAGTAGTTCTTCTACAAAGCTGTTCAGATTGTTATAAACAGCTACATCCCTGCTACCAGATAGGCTACCAGAAATCGCTTCCGGGTGTTCGATGAGTTTAGTGTGGGTTTTAACGCCTTTACCCGTCAGTACCAGGGCAACTTTACAGCCACTGCTGACCCCTGCCTGAAGATCACGCAGTGAATCGCCCACCACCCAGGTTTCTGCCGGGCTGGCATCGTAGTCGGTAAAAATCTGGTCAATAAGCCCTGTTGCCGGCTTTCTGCATTGACAGTGGTCATCCGGGCCGTGTGGGCAGTAATAGATGCCATCAATATGACCTCCCTGCTCTTTGACTAGCCTGATTAGCTTGTCGTGCATGGCATTGAGCGCTTTGCCAGTGAAGTAGCCACGGGCTAACCCGGACTGGTTGGTCGCTACGACGACGCGATAGCCCGCAGATGACAAACGGGCAATGGCTTCAATACTTCCCGGAATAGGAAGCCATTCATGTTCAGACCGTATGTACTGGTCTGAATCTTCATTGATAACGCCATCCCGATCCAGAATAACAAGCCTGGTCATAGTGCTCCTGAAACACATAAAAAAAGTGCGGCTAGTACATCATTTCGATGAGTTTGATGTGTACAATCTCCGCTCACCCTGAGCGTCCTTCGGCTCCGCTCAGGAGGCACGGACGATGGGTGATTGGCACAGTATTCAGGGTATGGAGTTTGCGCCTTTCGACTCCGCTCAAGACGAGCGGAGTTTGGAGGTCAATAAAGGCACCCATCACTCACATTGAAACCATGTACTAGTGCCGCACTTTATCAGGTTGTGCTTAGCTTTTCTGTAACAAAGAGATATCCGCTACCTGCAGGAACAGGCTGCGCAATTGCTTCAGCAGGGCATAGCGGTTCAGGCGGATAGCTTCATCTTCAGCATTGACCAGCACCTGGTCAAAGAACAGGTCAACCGGTTGCTTCAGTGCCGCCAGACTCTCCATGGCCAGCGCGTAACGACCTTCTGCCAGAGCGGGGGCGATTTCCTCTTTCTTGGCAAACACAATGTTGGCAAGCTCACGTTCAGAAACTTCGCTGAGCAGTGTCTCATCCAGTGCGTCAGGAATAATGATATCCCCGGCTTTCGCCAGAATATTGGATACCCGCTTGTTGGCAGAAGCCAGGGCATCCGCTTCATCCATGGCATTGAAGCGGGTAATGGCTTTTATACGACGATCAAAGTCCAGTGGCCGGGTAGGGCGCAATGCCTTGACGGAGTTAATGACCTCAACCGCAATGCCTTCTTCCTGGTAAGCGGCATCAAAACGCTCCAGCATGTAATTGACGACTGTCGTATTAAGGTTACCCAGTGCGGGCAGAGAAACACCTTGCTCCTGATAGCCGAGAATTGCCTGATCGATCAATGCTTCCAGATCAAGATTGAGTTTCTTCTCAACAATGATTCGCAGCACACCGATGCTGGCACGACGCAGTGCGAAAGGGTCTTTACTGCCGGTTGGCAGCTGATTGATACCGAAAATACCGGTAATGGTGTCAACCTTATCGGCAATGGCAACGGCACAGCCAATCAGTGTTGAAGGTAGCTGGTCACCGGCAAAGCGGGGCATGTACTGTTCATACAGCGTTTTGCTGACTTCGGGATTTTCACCGTCGTTGTCGGCATAGTACTGACCCATGATGCCCTGCAGCTCGGGAAACTCCAGCACCATTTCAGACACCAGGTCAGACTTGCACAGTTGACCGGCACGTTCAGCCAGCCAGGCATCACCACCTTCCGTTTGCGCAATGTAAGACGCAAGTCGTGCGATACGTTCTGTTTTGGCAAACACTGAACCCAGTTGTGCCTGGAAGACAATGGGTTTCAGTTTTTCACGACGATCGTCTTGTGTGTGTTTACGGTCAGTGTCGTAGAAGAACTTGGCATCGGCAAGACGCGGACGAATGACTTTCTCATTACCTGCCACAACAAGGTGAGGTTCGGCACTGTCAATATTGGCCACGGTAATAAAGTGCGGCAGGAGTTTCCCTGCACTGTTTTCCACATGGAAATATTTCTGATGGCCTTTCATGGAAGAGATCAGTGCTTCCGATGGAACGGCCAGGAAGTCATCATCAAAACGGCCACAGAGAGCGACTGGCCATTCATTGAGCGCGGTGACTTCATCCAGAAGGTCCGGATCAATCACCGAATGACCATGAATCGTGGCAGCCATCTGTTCAACCTGCTCACGGATAATGTCGCGACGGGTTGCAAAGTTGGCAATCACTTTGCCCTGCTCATGGAGAACCTGTGCATAGTCAGCCGGGTTGTTGATGGTGATTTCCCGGTTCCCGTGGAAGCGGTGACCACGGGTTGTGTTACCGGCTTTCAGGCCGAGAATTTCACCGTCAATAATCTGATCGCCCAGCAGCATCAGCAGCCAGTGAACGGGACGGACAAACTCGGTACGACTGGCACCCCAGCGCATACGTTTGGGAATGGGCAGGTTATTCAGAGACTGGGTAATAATTTCCGGCAGCAAATCTTTGCTGGCCTGACCCGGTTTGATCGAACGGTAGACCAGCCATGCACCTTTCGGTGTTTCTTCCTGTTCCAGGTCTTCAAAATTAACACCGTTAGAACGGGCAAAACCAAGGGCTGCCTTGCTTGGGTTGCCTTCGGCATCATAGGCGGCTTTGACTGCAGGCCCCTTGCGCTCAAGCTGTTGATCAGGCTGTGCGGTATCCAGACCTTTGATCAGCAGAGCCAGACGACGGGGGGCGGCAAACGACTCATAATCGGTAAATGTGATCTGGGCCTGCTCAAGACCGGAAAGGATGCCCCGGGTAAACGCGTCAGACAGGCTTTTTAATGCCTTTGGTGGCAGCTCTTCCGTGCCCAGCTCAATCAGGAAGTCTTCTTTATGTGCTTTATTCAGGGAAGTGCTCATTATTTTTCCTCCTGCGCGGTTTCTTTGGCAAGAGATGCCAGAACTTCATCACGAATGCTGTCATTCGCAAGGGGGAAACCAAGCTCACGACGCTTATCGAAGTATGCTTTGGCGACCGCCCTGGCCAGCGTTCTGACGCGCAGGATAAAACGCTGGCGTTCCGTCACCGAAATCGCGTGGCGGGCATCCAGCAGGTTAAAGGTGTGTGAAGCTTTCAGAACGTACTCATAAGCTGGCAGAGGCAGGCCGGTATCAACCAGCTTCCGGGATTCGCGTTCAAAGAAATCGAACTGTTTGAACAGCTCTTCCGTGTCAGCGTGCTCAAAGTTGAAGGTGGACATTTCAACTTCCTGCTGATGGAACACATCGCCATAAGTGACCGGACCCTGTGGACCCACCGTCCAGACCAGGTCATACACGTTATCGACATTCTGGATATACATGGCCAGGCGCTCAAGACCGTAGGTGATCTCGCCGGTAACCGGGTAACACTCAATACCGCCAACCTGCTGGAAATAGGTGAACTGGGTGACTTCCATACCGTTCATCCAGACTTCCCAGCCAAGACCCCAGGCACCCAGTGTGGGCGACTCCCAGTTATCTTCGACAAAACGAATGTCATGAACCAGTGGATCAATGCCCAGTTGCCGGAGAGATTCCAGGTACAGCTCCTGAATATTATCGGGGGATGGCTTCATCACCACCTGGAACTGGTAATAATGTTGCAGGCGGTTGGGGTTTTCACCATAACGGCCATCGGTTGGGCGACGGCTGGGCTGAACATAAGCCGAGTTCCAGTTTTCCGGGCCGATGGCTCGCAGAAAAGTGGCTGGATGGAAAGTACCCGCACCCACTTCCATATCCAGTGGTTGCATGATAACGCAGCCCTGTTGGGCCCAGAATTGTTGCAGGGCGAGGATCAGCCCCTGGAATGTATAGATATCTGGTGTGCTCTGGGAAGTCACTTTTCTACCTCTTGGAGGCTCAAATGTAAACGGGTCGTTTTTTGAACATTGAGCGTTGTGTTGCGAGCAATTATCGATGACCGGTTTATTCACCTGGCGCAGGTTTCCCTATGAGTGATCACTCGCAGGATTCGACTGTAAAAATAGAGAGGGAGTATACCGGTTTGTGCGATTAAGTTTAAGCTGTGGATAAGTTGTGAACAATGTGGGTAAACATTAAGGGTGTCTATTGGGAACTTAATAGCTCAAAAAGTTGTCCAAGCCGATTTTAAAGAAAGAGGTTTTTTAACAGTGCATGTAACGAATTCTGGTCCAGTTGGTGCGCCGTTTTCTTATCCTGCGAGGGAGCCTGAAACTAATAATAGAAAAAAGGTGGAAATAACTGCCTCTGTAAAATCAAAGCACAATCACGTACCCAGGCCCAGGAATGCATTTTTTATTTTTCGCAGCATGAGGGCAAAGGAAGTAAAGCCATTATGCCATCAAAGTGAATTCTCCAAACTGGTGGCCGAAGATTGGAAAAAAATGTCAGAGAAGGAGAAGGAGCGTTTTGTTAAGGAAGCCACATTAGAAAAGGATGAACACAAAAAAAAGTATCCTGATTACAAGTATCACCCCAGAAAGCGCAAAAAATCCAATGCTGAAAGCGAGTTAAAAGGCAAAACTGTAACAAGTCGGAAAGTAGCCCATCCCAAAAGGCAGCGTTCTGGTAATAATCCTGTTTCTGACGTACGGCAATCGGACAAGAAATCCGTGATCGCGCAAAAGGCGTCAAGCGTTGCTCATACCCGTGTTAAGCCAAACCAGGTAACGCATAAAGTATTGAGCCCTTCGGGCTTAACAGATCATAGTACCCAGACACCTGACAACAATAATGTCGCTCCCTTGCGTCAGGATTTGGTCTTCAGGGATGTTTCCTGTCAAACAGATATCAGTCTTATTTATTCAAATAAGGGAGACGATAATAAGCTCAAATCAGGCGTGGTAAGGTTTAACGAGTCTGAGATTGCTGATTTTTTGAATCCATTGGATGAATCTCAATGGCTCAGGGTTCTGGGGGGTGAGAGCCTGATGGAAGGACTATAATCCTCTGCATTCCAACCGGAAACTCTTCTTCATGGTTCTTATTGATGCTGCCTTCGGTTAGGAATTGCCCCAGAATAATTTGCACATTTCTGAGTTCAAAACTCCGTTCGTCCTGAGCCTGTCGAAGGGCGTGAACTCCGGCCTCATGTATTGTGCCTATCACCCTTCGATACTTCGACAAGCTCAGCACTCAGGATGAACGGAGATCGAGCTCAAAATGTCGAAATTATTTCGGGACAACTCCTTAACCGCTGCTTTATTTAGAATATGTTACCTTTGTTCCGGCCGCTGTAATGGCATTAATAACGCCAGAAGGTTGGAGTAAACAACACCAGAAGTGTAAAAATTTCCAGGCGTCCCAGTAGCATGGCAAACGCAAGAATCCACTTTGCGGCATCGGGCAGGCCCTGGTAACTGAACGCTGCTTCGCCGAGCGCGGGTCCGAGATTATTCAGGCAGGAAGCAATGGTTGAAAATGCCGTAGTAAAGTCTAAACCCGCTGCCAGTAAAGCCAGAAAGAGAAGAACAAACATCAAAATATAAGTGGCAAAGAACCCCCATACCGCTTCACCCACCCTTGGGCTCACGGGTTTGCCACCAATCTTGATGGTTAAGACCGCATTAGGGTGAACTAAACGACGAAGTTCTCTCATTCCCTGTTTGGCAATCAGAACAACCCTGATGACTTTCATTCCACCTGCGGTAGAGCCTGCACACCCCCCCATAAAACTGGTAAAAAACAACAGCAGGGGCAGAAACGTTGGCCAGGCAGAAAAGCTGGAGGATGAGGTGTAGCCAGTGGTTGTGGCTACGGATACCACTTCAAACAGACCATAGCGGAAGGACTTGGCAAGGGGATAAGTATCAGAAAGATAGAGCGTGGTAACGGTGATTGCGCCAACAACACCCAAAATGGCCAGAAACCACTTAACTTCCGGATCCTGAATATAGTGGGTCAATAACTTATTGCGCCAGGCGGTAAAATGCAGGGCGAAATTGATCCCGGCAATCAGCATGAAAAAGATGGCCACAGAGATAATCATGGGGGAGTTGAAGTGGCCCATGCTGGCGTCGTAAGTAGAAAAACCGCCGATGGCGATGGTGGTGAAACTGTGGCAGATCGCGTCAAACAGGTTCATCCCCGCTAACCAGTACGCCAGGGCACAGGCGGCCGTTAGAAAAAGGTAAAGAAACCAGAGTGCTTTGGCGGTCTCGGTAATTCTGGGCGTTAGTTTTGAATCTTTAACCGGTCCGGGAGTCTCTGTTCGATACAGCTGCATACCGCCGATCCCCAGCATCGGCAGAATGGCCACTGCCAGCACAATAATCCCCATGCCACCAAGCCATTGCAGCTGCTGGCGGTAAAACAGAATAGAGCGGGGCAGATGCTCAATGCCGGTCAGAATAGTGGCTCCCGTGGTTGTTAAGCCGGACATGGACTCAAACAGTGCGTCAGTGATACTGAGTGCCGGGCTTTCCATCAATAGAAATGGCAGTGAGCCCACTGCACCCAGAACAATCCAGAGCAGCGCCGTGACCAGAAACCCTTCACGAGTGCGCAACTCATCCTTGATATGCCGGAAAGGGAACCAGAGGAGAACGCCCAGCATTAGTGTCAATAGGAAGGTATAGATGAAAATGGACATTTCCTGCTCTTGATAAAGCAGTGCCACGACAATCGGAGGAAGGCTGGACGTACTGAACAAAATTAACAAAATGCCCAAAATGGGAAGAATAACCTGAAACTGCATGGTGCTCCTGCTTCATCCAGTGCAAGCACCCGGCGATATGGAAGTAAGGAATTGCCGGGCGCTCAAACAACCTGCCATGTTGTGTTCTTATAATGGCTATAAGAAATTCTAATTTTATGCTGTAGCAGGTTACTCCCAATCCATGGGAAAAATAAAGCCTGAACGACTTTTGTCAGATAAAAAAGGGGACTAAAGGATATTACACCTGGGGGGTAAATCAATCACCGACGTTACCAACAAGTCAGACCGTTCGGTATCATTGATGGCAGCCGGGTTGCTCATCAGCGGTTCTCCACCGCTTGCTGAGGGGGCTGAGCTTCCATTATAACCTGTTGCCCGTTGTTCACTCATCCGGAGTGCCGTTAGCACCCAACGGTAGGCCGTTTCGTGGTCGATGGTGACATCTAGTGCTGTTGTGGTTCCGGTCATTGCATGAACGGGTGTATCTGCTTTGACAGAAACGAGTGGGCGCACTATTGCTACAGGTCGGCCAGCAGTGGACCATCTTTTAATGAGGTCGGTGCTTTGCTGGTCAGTTCCGATACTGGCAGGATCAGGCGGCGTGGCCGTTCTGCTGGCGGTCAGTCTTGTGTCCAAGGTTGTTTCCTATCGATGCTATCGTATTTAGCTCCCTTGGACATCAGTTGTCAGAAATAGTTTCCTGTGATGGATAACCACAAAGCAATGGTTTAAAAGAACCCAAGACCCGCTATTCTCGGTCAGCCTCCTAGAGGATATTACACCTGGGTAGTAAATCAGTGATAGATTGCAAATATCCTCTTCCAGTGATAAAGCGCAAATATTCTCTTTGATAGTCTGAAAGTGAGCTATCGTCTCTCATTCGACGAGCAAAATCCTGTACTGCCTGATGGTCCTCACAATATGTTTTGAGAGACCATTCTGCAGCCCCTTTCGTTGCCTTGATTACGTTTTTTGTCTGGCTTGTTGTTGGTCCAATAACCTTTAGTATTTTCTCAAGATATTTCTCTTCTCCGGTTGCAAAGAAACCTGACCACCAAAAATCAAGCTTTTCGGGGCACACTCTGTTACTGTTAATCCATTTGGCCAGTTCAGAACTCCCTTCGATAATCTCAGAGGCCAGCGCACCACATTTAGCTGATTGAATTGGCCAGTTGTTTTTTTCAGATATCAGGGCAATTACAAAAGGAAGCTTATGCTTCAGGCATCCTTCACCCGTGTCGAGATGATCAAAATGGAGGTCTGTAAGCTTTTCAAACTGGCGAAATTTAGCTTCTGAAGGATCACGATAGAAATTTACCGACAAGTCATACAATTCACGCCTGGCCTTTTCAGTTTCATTGATGGCAGCCATATTGCTCATCAACGTTTCCAGCAAGTCAGACAGTTCAAGCTCGGGCTGTTCAGTATCATTGGTGGAAGCAGGGTTGCTCATCAGCGGTTCTCCACCGTTTGCTGAGGGGGCTGAGCTGCCATTATGACCTGTTTCCTGTTGTTGATACCTCCGGTGTGCCACTAGCACGTAACAGTAGGCCGTTTCTTGGTCGATGATGTCATCTTGTGCTGGCCGGTGAAGTAAGGCCCGGTCTGGGTTGATGGCGTGAGTGACATCTTGTGCTGTTGTGGTTACGGTAATTTCCTGAACAGGTGTATCTGCTTTGACGGAAGCTTGTGGGCTTACTGTTTCTACAGGCCGACCAGCGGCGGAGCCTCTGTTATTGAGGCCAGTGCTTTGCTGGTCAGTTCCGATACTGGCAGGATCAGGCGGCGTGGCCGTTCTGCTGGCGGTCAGTTGATTGCTTGTGTCCAAGGTTGTTACCTATCGATGCTATGGTATCTAGCTCCTCAGACATCAGTTGTCAGGAATAGTTTCCTGTGATGGATCGCCACAAAGCAATGGTTTAAAAGAACCCAAGACCAACCTGGAAGAGTTGCTCAACTTCACGGATTTTGCGCTTATTGGTCAGGAAGAGAATCACATGATCGCCGGACTCAATTCGGGTGGTATCGTGAGCAATCAGCACCTGATCATTACGAACAATCGCACCAATGGTCGCGCCCTGGGGTAACTCCACTTCCTGAATGGTTTTACCCACCACTTTGGAACTGTGTTCATCGCCATGGGCTATTGCCTCGATCGCTTCAGCAGCGCCTCTGCGCAGTGAGTGAACGTTTACTATATCGCCGCGTCTGACGTGCTTGAGCAGGCTGCCAATCGTGGCCAGTTGTGGAGAAATCGCAATATCAATTTCACCGCCCTGTACCAGGTCCACATAGGCGGGGTTATTGATCAGTGCCATGACCTTACGGGCCCCCAGGCGTTTCGCCAGCATGGAGGACATGACATTGGCTTCATCGTCATTGGTCAGCGCACAGAAGATATCGGTATCTTCGATATTTTCACTGATCAGCAGCTCTTTATCGGAGGCGTTGCCGCAGAAAACCATGGCTTTGGTGAGCGTTTCAGACAGGAACTGGCAACGTTCCATATTGTGCTCAATGATCTTGACCTTGTATTGGTCTTCCACGGCCTGGGCCAGGCGCAGGCCGATATTGCCACCACCGGCAATAATGATGCGCTTGTAGTCATCATCCAGCCGCTGCAGCTCGCCCATCACGGCCCGGATATCTTCACGGGCAGCAATAAAGAAGACTTCATCATCCACCTCGATCACGGTGTTCCCCTTGGGCATGATGGCATTGCCACGGCGGAAAATGGCGGCAACCCGGGTATCCACATTGGGCATGTGTTCACGGATATAACGAAGCTCGTGACCCACCAGCGGGCCGCCATAATAAGCCTTCATGGCCACCAGCTGGACACGACCCTCGGCAAAATCGAGAACCTGAAGGGCTCCGGGACGCTCCAGCAGTCGGTTGATGTAGTTAGTAACCACTTGCTCCGGGCTGATAAGTACATCAATCGGCAGTGCGGCATTGGCAAACAGGCTCTCATTTTTCAGGTAAGCGGCCTGACGGATACGGGCAATTTTGGACGGCGTGTGGAACAGTGTGTAGGCAATCTGGCAGGCCACCATATTCACTTCATCACTGTTGGTGACCGCCACCAGCATATCGGCTTCATCGGCCCCGGCCTGTTTCAGCACCCCGGGAAACGATGCCTTGCCCTGGATGGTTCGTATATCGATTTTATCCTGCAGCTCACGAAGTCGCGTGGTATCGGTATCGACCACGGTAATGTCATTTTCCTCACTGGCCAGGTTTTCTGCCAGTGTGCCACCCACCTGACCGGCACCGAGAATGATAATTTTCATTTAGGAATCCATCTTTACCATCAGGCTGTAAAAAAATCCGTCGCCGCTGTTCACAGAGCTGCCAGAGCCGGGAAAAAGCTGCTTGCCAAACCCGGTATCGTGACCCCATGGACCGTCAATGGACTGCAATCTGGCATCCGGAGTTTCTGACAGGAACTGCTCAATCTGCAGATGGTTTTCCTGAGGCATGATGGAACAGGTGGCGTAGACTAACGTGCCGCCGGGTTTCAACAGGGGCCAGATAGCCTTGAGGATTTTCTGTTGCAGCTGAGCCAGTGCATCAATATCTTCTGCCTTTCTCAGCAGTTTGATATCCGGGTGGCGACGAATAACGCCGGTTGCTGAGCAAGGGGCATCCAGAAGAATGTGGTCGTATGCCTTGCCCGGGAACCAGCTGTCGGGATCCGTCGCGTCACCGCACAGAACATTCGCCGTCAAACCCAGTCTTTGCAGATTTTCAGCCACTCTTTCCAGGCGGACGCTGTCGGCATCCAGTGCATCCACCGTAATATCCGGGTTCAGTTCCAGCAAGTGACAGGTCTTGCCCCCCGGCGCACAGCAGGCATCGAGAATATGATCACCGGGTTTCGCCGATATCAAGGTCGCTGCCAGCTGGGCTGATTCGTCCTGAACACTGGCAGCCCCCTCATGGAACAGTGGCAGTTTATCAACGGCACTGGGCCTGCCCAGGGTGATGGCCTGCGGGGCAATTTTGGACTGTTTCGCCGCGATACAGTCATCCAGCAGCTTTTTCAGGTATCTGGCGGGCTTGATCTTCTGTTCATTAACCCGGAGGGTCATGGGAGGAGGCTGATTGTTACCCGTAAGAATGGCTTGATAATCCTCTGGCCAGGCCCGTTTAATGGTATTGATCAGCCATTTCGGGTGTGACCAGCCGCACACCGGGCTGCGCTCTTCCAGGTCATGCAACTCTTCAACCCGGCGCTGGGCATTTCTGAGAATGCCATTGACCAGGCCCCTGGCCCAGGCCTTACCCATGGTCCGGGTTGCCTGTACCGTCTCACCAATGGCGGCATGGGGAGGAATGCGGGTAAAGAACAGTTGATACAGACCAACCAGAATCAGGTTATGAATGTCCTGCTCTTTTTCTTTCAGGGGTTTCTCGGTGAGAAACTTAAGCCAGGCATCCAGCCGGTGGTAGTAACGGAGTGTGCCATAGGAAAGCTCAGCCAATAATGGCTGGTCTTTTTTCGACAGTTTTTCCTGCAACTGCGGCAATACACTGCTCAGTGATTCGCCCAGAGTTACCCGGGTGATCGCCCGTGCTGCCAGCTGTCGAACAGAAGATTGTTTAGCCATATCAGGTAAAAAAGCGCCTAACTGAATTGTTTTCCGGTGCTGAACATCGCTTTTTTGCTGTTCAGCAGCTCCTGCACCGTCATTGCACGGCTTCCAGCCAACTGCAGCCGTTTAATGCGCAGGGTGCCTTCATGGCAGGCAATATCCAGACCATCTTTATCAGCCTTGATCAGGGTTCCCGGCGCTTCGGTTGTACCTTCTTCCAGGGCTATTGCTTCCCAGACACGGATGTTCGTGTCATCCAACGCGGTGATCGCCACAGGCCAGGGATTGAATGCCCGAATCTGCCGGTCCAGGGCCTGTGCGGATGTTTGCCAGTCCAGCCGTGCTTCTTCTTTACTCATCTTATGGGCGTAGTTTGCCAGGTTGTCATCCTGTTTTTCCGGATGAATATGGCCAGCGGCAATGTCATCAAGCGACTGAACAAGAGCAGGCTGACCCACTTCAATCAGACGGTCATGAAGGTCCGATGCGGTATCGGTTGGGTGGATGGGGCAAAAAGCTTTCAGCAACATGTCGCCGGTATCCAGTCCGGCGTCCATCTGCATAATGGTGACACCGGACTCAGTGTCACCGGCTTCAATAGCCCGCTGAATCGGCGCTGCTCCGCGCCATCTTGGCAAAATGGAGCCATGCACATTAATACAGCCCAGCTTTGGAGTGTCGAGCACCGCCTGTGGCAGAATCAACCCATAGGCAACCACCACCATCAGATCAGCATCTAGAGCGGCAAGTTCCTGCTGAGCGTCTGCATTTCTCAGGGACTTTGGCTGAAAAACGGGAATATTGTGGGCAACAGCCAGGGATTTGACCGGTGAGGGCATGAGTTTCTGACCACGCCCTGCAGGTCTGTCCGGCTGGCTATAGACGGCGATCACCTGGTGTTGGCTATCCAGAATGGCCTGAAGGTGTGCGCTGGCAAACTCAGGGGTTCCGGCAAAGATAATTCGAAGGCTTTTCATCAGTGTTTTCTTTTGCCAAGCTTTTTCCTGATACGATCCTGTTTCAGGCGGGACAGCGTGTCGATAAACAGTTTTCCTTCCAGGTGATCCAGCTCGTGCTGGACACAGACCGCCGCCAGTCCGTCATAATCCCGTGTGTACTCATTGCCATCGCGATCTAAAGCGGTGAGTCTCACTTGAGCGTAGCGGTCCAGCAGTTCATAAAATCCGGGGACTGACAGACAGCCTTCCTGAAAGTCGGACTTTTCATCGCCGATGGGCTCATAGCCGGGGTTGATAAGCACCTGGGGCTCGTTACCTTCTTCAGAAAGATCCATAACCACGATGCGCTGATGAATATCCACCTGGGTTGCCGCCAGACCCACGCCCTTGGCGTCGTACATGGTCTCCAGCATGTCATCAACGATACGTCGAATGTCGTCATTGACCTCCGCTACAGGTTTGGCAACCGTACGAAGTCTTTGGTCAGGGTATTCAAGTATTTCCAGTAGAGCCATCAGTGATCTCAGGTGAGGCAGTCGATAATGAAGTTTGTTGACCTTTCAGTATATCTGCAAATTCAGTCTGTACCTAGCCGGACTTATTCCGCCTGCCACCAGGTATTGATGATCATGGGGTAATCCGTGGTTACTGCCGGTCGCTTGATATTGCTCTGGAGAGCAAGTCTGACTTTGCCAAAATACCAGAGCGGAATACCGTAGTGATTCCAGAGCAGCACCCGGTCAAGGCTGTGAATAATGGTTTCCAGCTCTTTCTGGCTCTCGGCTCCTGGTATTTTCTCCAGCAGCGCATCAATCACCGGGTTTTTGATACCGGCCAGATTCTGGGTATCGGGTATATCCGCATTACTGGAGTGAAAGTACCTGAATAGCTCACTGCCCAGCGAGAGTCCCAGGGAATAGGCATTACCCATGGTATCAAAATCCAGCTTTCTCAATCGCTGTAAATAGTTGCTGATGTCGAGGACCCGGTATTTCAGCTCAATACCGATGCTGGCCAGGTTCTTTTTAAATGGCAAAACAAGCCTGTCCGCCAGATGACTGGAAGTGATCAGCTCAAACGTCAGCGGTTCTTGCTGTTGGTTGACCAGTTTGCCCCCCTTGAACTGCCACCCAGCTTCATTCAGTAGAGCCAGTGCCTGTTGCTGTTGGGCTCTGATCGAACCATCGCCCCGGGTTTTTGGGGATAAAAATGGCTGATGGAACAGGGCATCGGGCAGTTGCGTGCGAAATGGGGCTAACAGCGCCTGTTCATGGGCAGAGGGCAGACCTGAAGCGGCGTATATGGAGTTTGGAAAGTAACTGTTGGCCCGGACATAGGCATTTTCAAACAGTGTCCGGTTGCTCCACTCGAAATCCAGCAGATAGCCAAGCGCTTTTCTTACCCGAATATCATTAAAGGGAGCCCGGCGGGTGTTGAACACAACCATTGGGCTGCCAATAATCATTTTGGTTGGAATTTCAGCCTTTATCACTTTGCCAGAGATGATATCGGGAAAGTTGTAGGCCCTGGTCCAGTTTTTGGCCATAGGTTCAAAATAGAGACTAAGCGCCCCGGATTTAAAAGCTTCAAAGGCGGTGGTCAGATCCCGATAGAAATAGAGCGTGATCTGATCGAAGTTGTATTTGCCCCGGTTTACCGGCAGATCCTTCCCCCAGTAATCCTTAACCCGGGTAAAGGTAACCGATGACCCTCCTTCCACATGGGTGATTTTGTAGGGGCCGCTGCCCAGTGGCGGCGTCAGTCTGGATTTTCCGTTAAGCCCGTCTTGCCAGTAGTGCGCAGGCAGAACCGGCAGCTCGGCAGCACAGAACAGTTGATCCCGGTTGCCAGACCTCTTGAAGTGAAAGCGAACCCGGTGTTGATCAAGAACCTCAACACGCGCAATAGGCTTAAGCTGAATCTGATATTTGACCGGGCCTTTGGCGCGCAGGTACTCAAAAGAGAACGCAACGTCCTCTGCCGTAATCGAATGGCCATCATGAAAGCGGGCGTTGGGGTGGAGGTTAAAGGTTATCCATTGGCTGTTGTCAGGGTACTCCACTGATTGGGCAATCAGGCCATAAGCAGAGCGGGCTTCATCGCCGGTCGGGCTGTAAGCGCCCGTACCCACCATCAGGGGTTCGTTCAACCCCAGAAAGCCCAAGGTAAAAAATCGCAGCGGTGAGATTTGGGAGATGTGGGTTCCGGTTTGGGAATATGGATTTAACGTATCAAAGACACCAATGGCGGCAATATTCAGTTTGCCTTTTTTCGGGGCGTGAGGATTGACGTAATCGAAGTGCCTGAAGCCTTCCGGGTATTTAAGATCGTCAAATCGTGAGAGTCCGTGTGACTTATGCAGGATGGGCGTTTCTGCTATCACCAGCAAACTGACAACAGAGGCTAACGCTGCCAGAAGCATCAGGCTTTTCTGTTTCAAAGTCGCTCCTTTATCCAAGCCACACCGGGATACTGGCTCAGGAAACTACAACAACAATTAATAGTAGCCTTATTCTTTCTGATCCAGCGCTGAGAATGCAGGGCTATTTATGTGACCTGATCTTGAGAATCAGGTACTAAAGCCGAGAACTAACAGAGAGCCGATTGCCCACAGGCTGAAGCGGTTGATACACTGATTAAACGAAGAAATCTGGTGTGGCAACATACACTCAACAGGCCCTAACTTAAACTAAAAACTATTCAAGGGATCGGGACGACAATGAGACGCTTTGCTCTGGCAGGAATCCTGCTTTGCATGTCTTCACTGGGACTGGCATTCGATAGCCCGGTAAAGGCAGACTCCCCCAGCAGGTACACCGTTGAGAAAGGCGATACCCTCTGGGATATATCCACTACGTTTCTGGACAGCCCCTGGTTATGGCCGGAAATCTGGCACGCTAACCCCCAGATAGCGAATCCCCACCTGATTTACCCTGGCGATGTGGTCAGTCTGGTTTATATCAATGGCCAGCCCAGGCTGATGATTTCCAGTCGCGGGAAGCCAGGTCGAACGATTAAATTAACACCAAAAATCCGGGTGAAGCCCGGAGAGTCAGCAATCCCGGCGATTCCTTTGAGTGCTGTGCAAAGTTATTTAAAGGGCGGTCATGTTTTTTCCAGCGAGGAGCAGCTGAACAACGCACCTTATGTATTTGCTGCGAAAGATGGCAAATTGGCTTCAGGGGCCGGGGATAAAATATACGCACGGGGGGATTTTGCCGGGCACAACCTGCGATTTGATGTCGTCCGCCGTGGTCAGCAGATTGTTGACCCGGAAACCGATGAATTGCTGGGGCTTATTGGTATTGATGTGGGAACCATCAACTTGAGTCGTGTCAGGGAAGGGGTTGCCTCCATGGTCGTGCAGGACAGCAGAATGGAGATGAAACCCGGTGACCGGGTGGTCAGCCAGGATGCCAGCGGACTGGTCACGACGTTTTTTCCAAGAGCGCCGGCTGCGCCTTTAGAAGGCATTGTCACCGCCAGCCTGAACAACACCAAAAAGGTTTCCAAGTTTGATACGGTGGTCATCAACAAAGGAGAACGGGAACGTCTCAGGCAGGGGGATGTCCTGGCCGTCTATCGAAAGACACAGGAAGCCCTGGACCCATTTACCAATGAACAGGTTACTCTGCCATCCGAGAGAATCGGTTTGGTGATGGTTTATCGACCTTTTGAAAAAATGAGCTATGGTATTGTGCTATCAGCTAAAGAGGATATTGAAGTTGGCTATATCCTCCGGAGCCCACAACCATAAGTAACCATTTATTCAAACAACAGCCCGAATGTTTACCGGGTGCTTCATTGGATGTGTGGCTTATTCGGACAGAGCTGTTAATAACCAGAATAAGCCACACAACTCCCGGAAAGAGAATTCAATGATATACACTGATACCGACCAGAAGGACTGGTTACAGCTGCTCCCTTGGCTAACCCTTTCCCTGATTCCGGGGCTGGGACCCATCAAATCCAGCCAGCTTATCGACAAATTTCAACATCCCAGCCAGCTTTTTTCCGCATCATTTAACCAACTGAAGGGTATTATTCCGGAGAAACTGGCCAGTTTGCTGGTCAATGCCCACAGAGACCCATCTATTCAGAAACAGTTGCACCTGACACAGACATGGCTGGAAGCCAGTCAGGCCCATGCCATTGTGACACCGGATTCCCATCTCTATCCCCAAGCGCTGAAAGAGCTGCCTGATGCACCGGTTGTGCTCTACGTCATTGGTAACAGTCAGCTAATCAGTGAGCCACAGCTGGGCGTTGTCGGTAGCCGGAGGCCGACACCCAATGGTCGCCGGGTGGCCCGGGAATTTTGTGAACACTTATCAAGAAGTGGCCTGGTGATTACCAGTGGTATGGCACTGGGTATCGATGCAGCTGCCCACCAGGGCGCACTGGGTTGTTATGGTGCGACAGTTGCCGTGTTGGGTACCGGTGTGGATCAGGTTTATCCGGCAAGGCATGAGGACCTTTATCAGTTGATTGCCAGTCAGGGGGCCATCGTCAGTGAATATCCACTGGGAACGAAACCCTTTGCCGGTAACTTTCCCCGTCGCAATCGTATTCTGTCCGGTTTATCCCTGGGAGTTCTGGTGGTTGAAGCCGCACTGGAAAGCGGCTCGTTAATCTCGGCAAGGTTGGCTGCGGAGCAGGGGCGTGAGGTTTTTGCCATACCGGGGTCGGTGCTGAACCCGTTAAGTCGAGGGTGTCATAAGCTGATCCGAGAAGGTGCGGTGCTGGTAGAAAGTCCTGATGACGTGTTAATTGAACTCGCACCACAGCTCCATGGTGTTATGAATGAATTCTCTCCATCCACTCCCAGTCGCAAAGAGACAGACCCACTGCGGCTTAAAGTTATTGAGGTGATGGGGTTTGACGTTGTCAGTGCAGATCAAATCAGCACACTGTCCGGGATTCCTTTTGCGGAGCTTTCTGTAGTGCTGACCGAAATGGAGCTTGATGGCGTAATAGAGTCCACATCCGGTGGTTTTATTCGTCTTGGCTGATTTGTGAATCAGCGGAAAGGATCGTGCTTTACATTTCCGGGTGTTGCTTCTGAACTTCTCTTGCTAGACTAGCGAACCTTACTGGTGATGCTTCGGAAACTGTCCAGTAGCCCGTGTGTTGCGATTTCGGGCTGACTATCTGGCGAATGCTGAAGCAGTAGACGCTGTTCTCCGACAGCCGTTAACTAGCTGAGAGTTATCTCTGAGAGATGTTTCATGATGGATGTAGATCAGGCAGCCAGAATAATCAGAAACGGCGGTGTCATCGCTTACCCCACAGAAGCCGTATGGGGGTTGGGATGTGACCCCTGGAACCAGCAGGCTGTTTATCGGATTCTTGACATCAAACAGCGGCCGGTTGCAAAAGGGGTCATTCTGATTGGTGCTTCAGAGGATCAGTTTGCCCCGCTACTTAATCCCCTCTCTTGTGAAGAAAGAGCCCGGCTGAAGTCTACCTGGCCAGGTCCTTATACCTGGCTTATTCCAGACCCTGCTGGCTGGGCACCCGACTGGGTCAGAGGGCAGTTTGATACGGTTGCTGTTCGTATCACTGCGCATCCACTGGTGAAAACACTGTGTGAAGCAACAGGGCACCCGATAGTGTCTACGTCAGCAAACCTTGCCGGTAAGGACCCGCTGTTAACGTTTTCAGGTGTAGAGGAAGTGTTTGGCTCACTGCTGGATGGCATTGTTCCCGGCGAAACCGGAGAACAGAAAACACCCTCAAAGATTCAGGACCTGCGTTCGGGGCAGCTGGTAAGGGCTGGCTAATATTACTAAAACTCAGGAATTGTCCCGGAATGTCAGAACCGTCTGTAGATCTCGTAAAGCAATACCTCCTGGATTTGCAGAATCGCATCTGCACCGCGATTGAAGCAGAAGAAACCAGAGGCTCCTTCAGGGAGGATCAGTGGGACTACCTTGGCTCCGGCAACAAGGGGGATGGTGGCGGTAAAGCCAGGGTGCTTGAAGGGGGCACGGTGTTTGAAAAAGCCGGTGTGAATTTTTCCCATGTAACCGGGGATCAGCTGCCTGCCAGCGCCACGGCCCATCGACCCCACATGGCTGGCAGAAGTTTTCAGGCCATGGGGGTTTCCCTGGTGATCCATCCGGATAACCCATTTGTGCCAACATCCCATGCCAATGTCCGGATGCTGATCGCCCATAAAGAAGGAGAAGCGCCGATCTGGTGGTTTGGTGGCGGCTATGACCTGACGCCTTACTACGGCTTTGAAGAAGATTGTCAGCACTGGCATCAGGTGGCCAAACAGGCCTGTGATCCTTTTGGTGATGATGTCTACCCCCGCTATAAAAAGTGGTGTGATGAATACTTCTTCCTTAAACACCGCAATGAACCCCGGGGGATTGGCGGACTGTTCTACGATGACCTGAATGAGTGGCCATTTGAGCGCAGTTTTGAATTTATGCAGTCGGTTGGCGACAGCTTTATTGATGCCTATCTGCCCATCGTACAGCGCCGTAAATCCCTGCCTTACTCTGAGCCGCACAAGCGTTTTCAGGAGTACCGCCGTGGCCGTTATGTAGAATTCAACCTGGTATACGACAGGGGTACTTTGTTTGGGCTGCAGTCCGGTGGGCGTACAGAGTCTATCCTTATGTCATTGCCGCCTCATGTACGCTGGGATTACAACTGGAGTCCAGAGCCTGGCAGTGAAGAGGCACGACTGTATGACGAATTTTTAAAACCAAGAGAATGGGCATAAATCAAGAGGGTCTGAATCATGGCTGGGCCAGTAGACACGTATGCAGTAATGGGGAACCCTATTGCCCACAGCAAATCACCGGTCATTCACACACTGTTTGCTGATCAGACTGACCAAAGTCTGCGTTACACCGCCCTGTTGGTTGACGTTGGCGGCTTTAAAAAAGCGATTGATGAATTCTTTGAAAACGGTGATCTGGGGTTAAGTATCACCTTACCCTTTAAGGAAGAGGCGTGGCAGTTAGCGCAGAAGAAAACGTCACGAGCAGAAAAAGCTGGGGCGGTAAACACCTTGTGGCAGGAACATGGCCAGCTGCATGGGGACAACACCGATGGGCTTGGCCTGGTGGCAGATCTCCAGGCAAATAACGGTGTAACCATTAAAGGCGCTCGGGTACTTATTCTGGGGGCCGGTGGTGCCGTGAGAGGGGGGCTTGAGCCCCTGCTGGCCGAGCAACCTGTTGAGGTTGTGATTGCCAATCGAACCCGTAGCAAGGCTGATACGCTGGTTGAACTCTTTACGGATAAAGCCATTTCTGCCTGTGGATTCGACGATATAGAGGGCCGTTTTGACCTGGTGATCAATGGCACCGCTGCCAGCCTGCAGGGAGAGATACCGCCCATACCCGGCCATATTATTGATCAGAACACCTGCTGTTATGACATGATGTACGGTGCCGACGAAACCGTTTTCAATCGCTGGTGTCGTGAGCAGGGGGCAGGTAAAACCATTGACGGGCTTGGTATGCTGGTTGAACAGGCGGCCGAGCAGTTTGCCATTTGGCGTGGTGTCCGTCCTGATACCCGTCAGGTACTTGACCTGTTGCGGAATGAAATGGCCTGACAGGTTCTATACTCCTGAACATGATTCTTTATATTGCCTGTTCTGCTATATGGGATGATTTTCAGGTATTGGATACGTTATGGATAAAGCGCTACCAGTCACAGTGATGCCAGCCAATGTGATCGCCAAAGACCTCTTGCCGGGTGACCTGCTTTTTCAACTGCGCTCAGGTGGTGAAGCCGAATGGGTTATCAGCCGACTCTTTGCGGGTCGGGATGGTGCAGCCATTAATCATGTCGCACTCTACGACGGTGATGGTATGGTTATAGAAGCTGTAATGCCCCGGGTGCAGAAAACCGCTTTGGATGACTTTGTCAGCAGCTCAGTTTTAGACAACCATGGCCGACCGTGTGTCCTGGTCTGTCGGCTGGCATCGAGTTTCTCGGCACTGGTACCGGATGCCCTGGCGTTTGCAGAGCAGCAGCTTTCGGTACCCTATGATCCACACTACCGTCAGAATCAGGAAGAGCACCAGAAAAGCTGGTATTGCAGTGAATTAATTGTCCATGCGTTTCGCCATGCCAATAAAGGCATTTTCCTGTTTGAAGAAACACCCATGAGTTTCCGGGATATGGCAACCGGAGAGCTGATGCCGTTCTGGATTGACCATTATCAAGCCATTGGCCAGAAGATCCCGGAAGGGCTTCCCGGCTCACATCCGGCGCTGCTCTCCTGCTCCGACAAGCTAATGTCCATTAATAGTCTTGGATCACTTCCAGCAAAAAGTTGTCAGGATTTATGCAGCCTGGAGCCTGGGTCAACTCTGGCCTGAACCGTTTTCTGATCAGATCGGCACCAGTTTTAATCTAACCTTATTTTATTTCCTGCCTGATAGACTCCTGTCTTAATTTAATCAGTCAGCGGGTAATCTGTGGCAACCACACAATCCCCCTTATTACTGCTGTTGAAACTTTTCTAAAAAGTGAATGTCTGCGCGCAGAGAGAAAATAATTTTCAGTTTGTGAATGAGGTAGTTCCATGGCACCCGAATTTCCCGCTTTGGCTATTCCTGGCTTTGAGGCTGTCATGCAGGATCTGATGGCTGTGGCTCATGATGTTATGAATCGTGATCCAGATGATGATGACATAATCGATATGCTTCCTGCCGTGCCGCAACATGTTGTCCCCTATATTCCTTCCGCCAGACACCAAAATGCTGCACCCAAAAAACTGGAGGAGTTCAGCATTACCTTGCCTGACGTGCCTGATGATTCTCCCCCTCAGGCTTGTGTTCAGGAGCAAAATGAAAAGCCAGCAGGGGCAGAGGCCCCTGAGAGTTCAACAGAATGTAATCCGCCGGATGAGCTTGCTGCACGACGGAAGAAAAAAACACAGCTGACCGACGCTATTCTCGAATTACGACTTGAGTGTTCGAAAATGGAGCGTACATGGGCAACCTGTGTCCCCCGGGTGGATATCGATTCAAAAGAGGCCCAGGATGTGGTTTGCTACGCCACGGCCATGCGCTGCGGTGCATTGAAAAGGTCACTTGTTGGATACTATGCGGCACAACTGGGAAAACAGGTGGAGATTGTTAATGTACAGGCGGAGGTTGTTAATGCACAGGTGGCAAAGGATCATGGCAGACATGCTAATGGTCAGCAGCCTGTGGCTCAACCTGCAACGAGATTACCCAATAACGTCAGTATTTGCGTGGAAGCAATGAAGGCATTGGAGTTAGCGAAAAATGTAACCGCTGTTTATGATCCGGACAAAGAGCCACTTGAGAGAGATGCCAGGCTGGCAGAAACCATCAAAACCTATGAAGCCTATCAAAAAGTAAAAGGACAGTTGGCCGGCTTACAGGCATCCCTGCAGGCGATGAATGAATGATTGCGTCGATTTTATCAAAGTTATGAAATAGACTGATCAGTTATCTATTCTCATCAGTAGAGCCAGACGGCATCCAGATAGCTTATCGTTACTGCAAGGCTTACCACCCGCTGGCTGAAGGAATCCATGAACGCTTCCCAATCATCATTAACCGACCACTCCCTGGCTCAGACCTTACAGAACGACATTGGCCGGGGTGCCAAATCACTCAATCTTGATTTGTCCCCGGTTCAGGCGGATTTGCTGACCCGCTATGTTCTGCTGCTGAACAAGTGGAATAAAGCCTACAATCTTACCGCCATTCGTGATCCCAGAGAGATGGTCTTCAGGCATATTGTGGATAGTCTGAGTATTGTTCCCCATATTTCCGGTGAGGCGATTCTGGATGTAGGCTCAGGCCCCGGGCTGCCTGGCGTGGTGCTGGCGATTATGTACCCCGATAAACAATTCACGACACTGGACAGCAATGGCAAGAAGACCCGCTTCATGCTTCAGGCAAAACTGGACCTTCAGCTCAATAACCTGGCAGTTGCTAATTCCCGCGTAGAGTCTTTTCAGGTGGATGTGCCTTTTGACGCCATTACTTCACGGGCATTCAGCTCATTGGTTAATATGGTAGATGGTACAAAACACTTATTATCGCCTTCAGGTGTTTATCTGGCCATGAAAGGGCTATATCCTGAAGAAGAATTGAAGGAATTGATGGATCGTCACGAAATTGAGCTGGTTGGCTGTGAGCCTTTAAAGGTACCGGGTACAGACGGCGATCGTCATCTTGTCATTTTGCGTAACAGGCATTGAATGGTATTAAACGGCTGTGGCTAAAATTCTGGCGGTAACCAATCAGAAGGGGGGGGTTGGCAAAACCACTTCCTGCGTTAACCTATCGGCTTCCCTGGCGGCCAGTAAGCAGCGGGTACTGCTTATTGATGTTGACCCCCAGGGGAATGCCACCATGGGCAGCGGAATCGACAAACATGCTCAGCAATGGTCCGTTTACCATGTACTGACCGGGCGCTGTGATATCGAACAGGCAATCCTGCCATCCCGGGATGGCGGTTATGATGTTCTGGGGGCAAACGCCGACCTGACGGCAGCAGAGGTTGAGTTGATGGAGATGGACCGCAAGGAATCCAGACTCCATGAGGCGCTTGCCAGGGTTGAAGATCAGTACGACTTTATCATGATCGACTGCCCTCCCTCTCTGAACATGCTGACCATCAATGCCATGGTGGCTGCCCGTGGGGTGATTATTCCGATGCAGTGCGAATACTATGCACTGGAAGGTCTGACTGCCCTGATGGAAACCATTGCAGGCCTGAGGGAAACCATCAATCCCGACTTGCACATCGAAGGTCTGCTGCGCACCATGTATGACCCGAGGATGACGCTGACCACAGAAGTATCGAGACAGCTCATCAACCATTTTGGTGATCAGGTCTATCGAACCGTGATTCCCCGTAATGTTCGACTTGCCGAGGCACCGAGTCATGGTAAGCCGGTACTGGCCTATGACCGGAACTCCCGTGGTGCGGTGGCTTATCTGGCCCTGGCCGGCGAGCTGGTACGCAAGCATGACATCAAGGGGCTTAACGGCAAGTCGACAAGGAAAACAGGAACTCACTGACCCATGGCGAAACAACGTCTCGGTACTAACTTGAATGCACTGCTGGGAAGCGCCAGGCTACCGGCATCCCTGTCCAATGATCTTGCCGGGCCATCACCGGTCAAAGAGTCACTGGATGGGACAATGAAAGACCTGCCCGTTGAGTTTCTGGTGCGTGGCAAGTACCAGCCCCGCCGAGACATGCACCCTGATGCCCTGGAAGAGCTGGCTGAAAGTATTAAAGAACAGGGCATCATGCAGCCTATCGTGGTTCGTCCGGCCGGGCAGAATCGCTATGAAATCATTGCCGGTGAGCGTCGCTGGCGTGCAGCACAGCTGGCAGGCCTTGCGGACGTTCCTGCCCTGATTCGTGATGTTCCCGATGAAGCTGCCATTGCCATGGCACTGATCGAAAACATCCAGCGGGAAGACCTGAACCCAATTGAAGAAGCGATTGCACTTTCCAGACTGCAAAAAGAGTTCGAACTGACCCAGCAGGAAGTGGCCCAGGCCGTCGGTAAGTCCAGGGCTGCCGTTGCTAATATCTTGCGACTGATGGCCCTGAACCCTGAAGTAAAGAAAATGCTGGAATATGGCGACCTGGAAATGGGCCATGCCAGAGCGTTGCTTTCCCTGGGCGAACTGGATCAGTTAGAAGTAGCCCGAACTGTTACCGCAAAAGGATTGTCTGTGCGTCAGACGGAAGCACTAGTTCGCCGAATCCAGCAGGAAAAGGAAAAAGGCGGAAAAACCGTTAAGCGGCTTGACCCTAATATAAAGCAGCTTGAAGATGAGCTGTCTGAAAAGGTAGGAGCCAGGGTCGCCATTCAGTGCAGTGCCAAAGGAAAAGGCAAGCTGGTCATTTCCTACAATTCACTGGATGAGCTTGATGGCGTGTTGGCCCATATCCAGTAAATACCGCTTTTTGATCTCCTCTGCGCTCTTTCCCGGGGCGCATCCCAAGCATAATACTTGATTATCTCCCAGCTTATACCAGACTGGCTATCTGGTTATATTCAATGATCGACCTGCGCTTTTTCAAATGGATTGCTGTTGATTGAAATTCACAAAAAACGCACTTTGGAAGATTTATTATGAATACCGTCTCTCTTGGGGATCTTACGGCCTTCAAATCGGTTCTTCCCTTTCCCGTTGTGGTTTGCGACCACCTGTCAATGCAGTCTGGCAATGCAGGGGAATTCAATGGTCAGTCGGTCGTGTGCCAAAACCCCACAACACAATTGATCCGCTCCCCACTATGCCAGTGCGATATGCTGTTTCGCGACAATGCTGACATTCAGGAATTAGATACGCTGTTACAGAACAGGGTCATTGATATTTACGCCAAACAAGTCCGCAATATATGCCAAACATCTGTATATGGGCCCCATGATACGGTGTACTGGTATTCGCCACTGTCCGTGCATGACCCAAATATTCTGAAGAAACTGCAATGGTATTTGAGTCAGGATGGGGTTGATATCAATCAGCCCATTGACTTTGCAGGGGAAACCCTGGTGCACCAGTTTTGTAAAGCGAGCTGTATCCTTCGGAGGAATAGTCTGGATCGGCCTCTGTACCCGGTTCATCCAGATATCGTGGTTATCTGGCTTTTGAGTCATGGGGCTTCGCTGACCAAGAATCGATTGGGCCAAACGCCATTACACACTGCCTGCTCCGTTGGTGCTACCCGGGAGCTTATGGCCATATTGTTGAAGAAAGTCAGGGAAAATCCCGAAATCCTTGATGCATTGAACAACAACGACGAAACAGCCCTGTCTAATGCGTTGAGCTCAACTTCCTGGAATGCTATGGCCGTGCTTTTATTGCGGGCAGGAGCCAGTACCGGTGACGTCGACAATCGTGTCCAATACATTCCGATGACGACAATGATCAAAGATCGCAGGCTTGATAGCGAAAAACTGGGGTTGCTTGCCATTCATGGATTAGATATCAGTAAATTCACCAGTGAAGCATCGCTTTTTGTCAGTAAAATGACTATCAAGTCCTTCCGTCGTGATATCGAAGTACTTCTCTACTGGATAAAAGAAGGGTTGGCCCTGAATGGTGTTGATGGTGACGGTCAGTCATTGCTTGGGGTGTGTTTCAGTACCTTTGAAGAATATGAAGATAGCGAAGAAGAAGATGAAGAAGATAGCGGGTTTAGCCTGAAGCTGGAATTGTGCAGTTACGTCCTGAAAGTTGCCTACAAATACCATTTTCCAGAAAACATTGACGCTCTGAAAGGCGTTATTTCGGACACATTGGTGGAAACCCGGGCAGAGGATATCGGTAGACTGCTAAAAGGCTATCCGGATGTTTTCTATCTTATTGATGATACGGTCGAAATGATTGCCAGCTATTTGAGTGAACACAATAGAGTGAAGCTTGGTGACTTGCTGGCACAAGCCAGGGCTGAGCACCCCGCAGGGATGAGTCTTCAGCCTTTCATTTACCTGCCCTATGAGCCTGTTATGCAATCGTGCACCGATACATTTATGAAACGTATGGAAGCTATGTTCTTCGCACCAACCAGTGATTTTATCAGGGTAAGGTTGGAGCCTGACAGACGTCGTTTTGCAAGAACTGATAGTGACGAGGGGATAGACTCTGATATTGAAGACAGTGATGAGGATGAAGATGAAGATTCTCAAGACAATCCCTCAATTAACTATTCAGATATTCGATTGTACGACTGGCTTTTAGAACATCGGCTTGGATCATTGCGGCAACTGCTGCTGTCACACAAAGAACTTCATAAAACGATTTGCAAACATCAACAGGAGCTGGCTTGTGAGTTATCGGTTGAAAATGAACAGCTGCTTAAGAGATTACTTGGTGAAACGGGTTCAGTGGAAGAGCCCGGATGATATATACGCATTATGAACCTCTGGTGGTGTTCCTGATTGCATAATGGCAACGCGTGTTACAGAACGCCTCTGTGCAACAATGGGAGCTTTCTAATATCTCTACTGACTGTTCATTTAATCCCTCGGCAGGGTGTCATCTCTGACTGGTATCTACAACAATCTTTATAAACATGGTGTCATCTTTAACGTATCCATGTTCCAGCCTGGAGAGTGCCAGGAGCTGAGGGTTGCCACAGGGAATGTTACTTGGCTTTATTGGTCGTTGAAAAGATGAGGAATTCGGGTCGGGGGAGAAAGCGTCAAACTTGTCATCTACACCATACTGATCGAGGATCATAAAAGTAATTTTTTGTCGAAACGGCCAACGCTGAATGGCATCATAGTCACCTTTCATTAAAGCCAGAAACAAGCTGATATGGGTGCCTTTTCCTGATCCATCACCATTCAGGTAGACCCTTGCTCGCATTTTATACCCGAATTCGCTGGTACAGAATGGCTGTGAATAGATGGACTCCGGGTTGCAATTGATCGCCTCCATCCGTTTGGCTGCAAATCCATCAATCTTCCACACCAGGGTACCGTTCCAGGATGCTGTTTTGTCCTGTAAGGCATTGACTTTAAGGGTTCCAGCCACCTGACGCAAAGTAGCGGGATCAACATCCCTGAGTTGACTCATCAATTGAAGTGCATTGGTAATGTCGTTTTTGATATCAGCAATAGCGAGACGATTTTCTTCAGTCTGAGATTCTATATTATTGTAGAGTTGCTTAAAGTCAGGCGGTAACGAGGTACTGGGAGACGTTCTCAGCGCCTGAAGTTTTTCGTTAAATTCCCGGGTAATTTGTTGCATTTGCTGTTTCATTAACTCCATACCTTTATCCAGTGATGCCATCCTGTTTTGGATAGATGGTTGTGGCTTTGTGAGTAGCCATTCCAGCTGTTTTATCTCATCAACAAGCTGATCTATCCTTCGGGAATCCTCTGAAATATCGTGTTGCAGCATTCTTATCCTGTCTTTCATGGGAATATTTTCACATCTGTCGAGATGACCCTTGATATCGTTATAAGACCCGCGCCATGGGCAACCAGTGTTTCCATAGGTGGTGTTTGAAGGGCATTGACTTTGATAAACAAATTTGATTTCCCGGGTTGAATTGGTGTCCGGAAAAAGGGCGTCTTTATCTATAGGGCAACGGTAGTCAGATAAATCACCCGGGGGGAAGTTTGGTTGTTTATACTGCTCATGGTGTACGCAATGACGACACAGTAAATGCCCTTGATAGCATTGGACTATGTCTCCGAGGATGTGATCCCTGCTACAACGTTCTACATTTAGGTACGATGGGGGCAGCTCAGTGATAATCCTGACACCATGGTGGAAAAAAGTGTTGATGAGATCAGGAGGAAGCCCAGAGGAATTATTTGTCGCTGGATTGTCAGGGAGGGCTCTACCAGAAAGCATTGCAGTAAATGACTGGGCGGCTTGCATTTGAATTTCCTGTTATCACGTTCAAGCCCTTTGGATCATGAAACAGGATGAAAAGTTTCAGGCAGTAATATTTTTGTCGTGAAAAATTCCTGAGTCCGGCGCAGCCAATCAAACGGGCGGTGTGTTCATAGACTGGCTCATAAGTACTACCTAATATTTTATCAAATCGGTTGTTCTAGGTGATTGTACGTAAAACGACTGTCGCTTATTGATTAAAGTCAAAATTTCTCTATCATGCACCTCTCTTCCACGGACTGACCCAAACGGTCATCCACGGATCAGCACTATGAATCATCATCGCTGAACGGGAAGTGCGGTTTGAAAATAGGTTGTTTGGAAATGAACGAAAACAACCGGTTGACAAATCAAACTGGCGCGGTAAGATTCGCCTCCGCTGATAGGGCTTGAGAGCAACGTTAGCGAGTTGGAAAGCTTCTTTCTTCTTCTGAAAATGATCGCTTGACAACGAAAGCCGCCACGGTAAGATAGGCGGCCTTGCTGATCGGCACTGACTGCTGAATCAGCGATTAAATCACCACGATTTAATCAGTTCTTTAACAAGATATCAGACAATTCGTGTGGGCGCTTGTGCGATTGCATCGGTAACAAAGCTTCGGCTTTGAACACTTTAAGATGCTTAATTGATCAAGCGAACATACCTGTAAATTCATGTACGTTTAATTGTGACATTGAGCCGTTGTTTTGTTCTCCGGAATAAAATGACAAAACGATTTAAACTGAAGAGTTTGATCATGGCTCAGATTGAACGCTGGCGGCAGGCCTAACACATGCAAGTCGAGCGGTAGCAGGAAGTGCTTGCACTTCGCTGACGAGCGGCGGACGGGTGCGTAACACGTAGGAATCTGCCTGGTAGTGGGGGATAGCCCGGAGAAATTCGGATTAATACCGCATACGCACTAGCTCTTCAAGAGCGGTGGAAAGGAGGGGACCCGTTTCTTTTATAAGAAGCGAGCCTTTCGCTATCAGATGAGCCTGCGTCGGATTAGCTGGTTGGTGGGGTAAAGGCCTACCAAGGCGACGATCCGTAGCTGGTCTGAGAGGATGATCAGCCACACTGGGACTGAGACACGGCCCAGACTCCTACGGGAGGCAGCAGTGGGGAATATTGCACAATGGGCGAAAGCCTGATGCAGCCATGCCGCGTGTGTGAAGAAGGCCCTAGGGTTGTAAAGCACTTTCAGTGGGGAGGAAAGGTTGAAGGTTAATACCCTTCAGCTGTGACGTTACCCACAGAAGAAGCACCGGCTAACTCCGTGCCAGCAGCCGCGGTAATACGGAGGGTGCGAGCGTTAATCGGAATTACTGGGCGTAAAGCGTGCGTAGGCGGCCACCTAAGTTGGATGTGAAAGCCCCGGGCTCAACCTGGGAACTGCATCCAAAACTGGGTGGCTGGAGTACGGGAGAGGAGTGTGGAATTTCCTGTGTAGCGGTGAAATGCGTAGATATAGGAAGGAACACCAGTGGCGAAGGCGACACTCTGGCCTGATACTGACGCTGAGGTACGAAAGCGTGGGGAGCAAACAGGATTAGATACCCTGGTAGTCCACGCCGTAAACGATGTCTACTAGTTGTCGGTTGTCTTGTACGACGGGTAACGCAGCTAACGCGATAAGTAGACCGCCTGGGGAGTACGGCCGCAAGGTTAAAACTCAAATGAATTGACGGGGGCCCGCACAAGCGGTGGAGCATGTGGTTTAATTCGAAGCAACGCGAAGAACCTTACCTGGCCTTGACATCCTGCGAA